>NZ_JBKHUP010000062.1:0-50172 GCF_046565525.1 Coleofasciculus sp.
GCTACCTAGACGGTTCGCTCGGTTTCATCTCCCAGCTAAAGAGCGTGGGAGCCTTCACCCATCGCTTTTCCGGTAATTAGAGTTAGCGGTCAAAAATCATGTACCGTTCAGAAGCTGAAGTTAGGCGACGTCTAAAAGGTACAGGAATTAAAGAGTAATGTAGATAATTCTGATTAGGAAAAGGCTAAGGATAGACAATTTTAAATCCTGTAGCGTCTAGAATTATCTCAGAACCTTGACGGAGAATAAGTCTTGTTGAACTCTCGGATATTTCAGGACGATCTGGATTATCCATTGGTTGTTCAATTACATAAAAATAATTTCCATTTCTCCACCCTATTGTACATAGCCCATCGCGACAGGTCACTCGACCGCTTGTTAAATTAATACAGTTACCTTGGGAATCACATCCCCGATAGCTCAGATTTCCGGTTCCATTCACTCCTGACCAAGAATCCCAATTACCAATCGTGATCGTCCAGTCACCATTACTTAGTGTTTGTGAATTTCCGGGATTTTCAGAGTTTCCGCCTCCAATAGTCTCCATTTGGGTAATCAGAGACTCTATTCTGGTCTTGCCACAGGGTTCAGCACTTTGGCAATCATTAACAGGAATTCTTTCATAAAAAAGGCGTACTTTTTGATTAACAAATAGGGTAGAGTTGGCACAGATATCAAAAGTCGCACCGACTTCATATTCAATATTATTTTCAGCAACCAGGGTAACGTAACACATTAGGTCACCATTAACCATACTTTTAACTCTACCAACTGTTGGATTATCGCCAACGATTGAGGTTTCCGAATCAGAAGTCGGTTGGCTTACGTTCGATGCTAATGTATCCGTACTGCTTTGGGCTGTACTGACGGAAGCTTTAGGCTTAGAGGGTAAGGGAGAATGGCAGGCGATCGCGAATGCTAACACCAGTCCCGATATAATGATAGTTTTCACGAGGGAATTGCTCCTAAAAAACAGACCGATGACCGAAGTTCTGCACCCAACGTATCACATCTAGCTTTTTCGGGATTGGTTAAATCTCTCTTGTATTTTTACTCAAGAGGGTAGTTAACGGATGCTTTTTTTTTTGTTACTTTACGAAAAATCTATTGTGACAACTGAAACGCTGTAATGTAAGTAAAATGAGAACTGTATCCCCCAATTGTACTCTATATTGAACCACAAAAACGATGAATTCTAACAAAAAAGTCCCTAGCGTTTCTATTTCCGATTCCCTCTACCAATCTCTGACAACCTACCAAAAGCAACACCAACTCGACTCCCTTGACTCGGCGGTTGTAGAAATTTTGACTCAATTTTTCCAGCTAGGAAAAGAAGCAAAACGCTATGCTACTGTCGAACAATTGGATACCCTTGCCGAAAAAGTTGACCGCCTCAGCCAACAAGTCGCGAAACTGAGTCAGGTAAAAGCTAATAATACCCCAACCGCCCCATCGTCGCCCACCCAGACAACTAAGCCAACACAACAATCCGCGATCGCGTCTGAGGTATCTAAGGATTGGAAAGACATCGATGACGAACCCGATGAAATCCTCCATGATTTCCTGGAGTATCAGTAATCACTTAACCTCGCCTCTTGCTCCCTTCTACCACCCTCCTTTATCCCCCCCTTTTAAAGGGGGGCTAGGGGGGATGGGGGTAAGGACTAAAACTTACAATAAATATATGCTTGAAGCTATTATTGTTTTATTAATTATTATTGGGATTTGCGCGTGGGTTCTATTAAGTCCACTTTTGACTAAATGGCGACGTAACCGTATCCGAAATAAACCTTTTCCTGGGCGTTGGCAAACATTTATCGAGCAAAACTTTCTATTCTATCACCGTCTCCCTCAATCCTTACAACCAAAACTCCAGGGTTACATTGCTGTTTTTTTAGCCGAAAAACAGTTTATTGGCTGTGGAGGATTACAGATTACGGAAGAAATCAAACTGGCAATTGCTGCCCAAGCTTGTCTGCTTTTACTGAATGATAGCGGTGACTATTACCCCAATTTGGTTTCAATCCTTGTTTATCCTAGCGCGTATCGGGTCAAACCGACGAAGCGAATCAGTGATTATGTCGTAGAAGAAAGAGATGAAGTGAGATTGGGGGAATCTTGGACGCGAGATCAACTTGTCCTATCCTGGGAGCAAATCGAATATGATATGCAGAATTGGCAGGATGGACATAATGTGGTTCTCCATGAATTTGCCCATCAGCTCGATCAAGGTGATGGTATGATTAACGGTGTACCGAAGCTTGAATCTAAGACTGATTATCTGACGTGGGCGCAGGTATTTACACAAGAGTATCAGCAATTACAAAGTGATGCTCAACGCGGTAGAAAAACAGTGATGAATAAATACGGTGCGACTGAACCCGCCGAATTTTTTGCTGTAGCGACAGAGACGTTCTTTGAAAAACCGACTCAAATGGTAAGGAAACATACCGTGCTTTATCGGCAATTGAAACATTATTATAAGTTAGACCCACTAGAGTGGACGTGAACGACAAGGGCTTTGTGATCTTGGACTATTCTCAGAATAGGAGGTATAGCGTGAGCATCCCAATTCATAGGAAAATGGCTCCGAACTAGAGGAGCTGAAAACATCTCTGGATAGTAGCAGACTTTAAAAAACTATCAAACATGCCATTTTTTGCTACCATAAAAGGATAAGTAAAGAACCTTTATTTTATTCATGCCGAAAACTCGGCTAACCTTTTTGATACCAAATGTTCTGAACAAATATGCCAACATAATCATAATTAAATAGTTAAGGGTAGTGTTGCTGAGGAAAAATTATGAACGCATTAATTATTTTGGCTGAAGTCAGTCTGGTAATTGTCATTTTCTTGGTTTTGACTTGGCTTGTGAGTCAGTCATCAAAGCTGTTGATTAAATACCCACTATTTAATATCAGCGCTCCACAAGTCAAAATCATGCGTCGGAACATCACCGGATTATTACTTCTGACTGGCTCAGTGCTATGCCTGGTGATTGTCGGTGTTAATGTTTTCTTGATCTATCAAGGGAAAGATTTACAAAAATATACACTCGACCTGATTAGGCTTATTCCACCCAGATTTTGGCTAGCCTTGGCAGTTGGCATGGCTCAAAGTCTTGGTGCGGTCATTTTATCGGCGATCGCTCTAGCCTTGATCAAATACTGCCTCGAACTAGGGAACACTCGTGCCAAAAACCTAGACAGCAGCAGCACCGATGATGAAAGTATTGATGCTTTTTTTAGCGAACTTTATAAAAGAATAAAATGGGGGAGTTGGCTGTGGATAATCGGTTCCTGTAGTCTGTTTTTAAATTTACCCGCCGTAATTTCTGGCTATATTTTTGTCGCCCTACGCATTTATTTGATCATCGCGGTTGGATTACTCATCATTAAAGCGACAGCCGCGATCGTGGATATCCTAGATGCTCTCAGTATCAGATACTCTAGCCCTGATAACCTATTAAGATTTTACGATCGCCTACGCCACCTCATCCCCTTTTTGAAGCGGTGTTTGGAATTGGTTCTCTACGCCTGCATCGCTACACTGGTAACTCAGCAGATTGAAGTCATCGCCAACCTGTCCGATTTTTGGCTGCGAATTATCAAAATTATTACCCTGATATTCTTGAGTCGGGTGTTTTATGATGTGGTTTATTTACTGGCGGAAGAATTAGTCTTTAAAGAGAAACATTTGACCGAGAGGCAAAGAAGCAGACGCTTAACCCTGATTCCACTGTTTCGCAGTATATTGCAATACTTAATTTATTTCACCGTTGGGGTTTCTATCCTGTATACTCTTGATATTGATCCAACTCCTATCCTAGCGGGTGCGGGTATTATTGGTCTAGCGGTAGGATTTGGCGCTCAGGAACTGGTTAACGATATGGTTTGTGGCTTCTTTATTCTGTTTGAAAACTACTATTTAGTCGGGGATTATATTGAAGCCGGGAACGTGGAAGAGAAAGTCGTCGAGGGGACGGTGGAGGCGATTGAACTGAGAACCACTCGTCTCAGACATCCTAATGGTCAATTACAGATTATTCGCAATGGTGCGATTGGCTCAGTGATTAACTACTCCAAAGAATACATATTTGCCGTCGTAGAAGTTTGCGTACCCTATAATGCCAACTTAGCCCATGTCTATCAAGTTGTTGAAGAGGTAGGACAGGAATTAAAAGCCAATTATCCCGATGTCCTTGAAACCACACAAGTAGAGGGTGTGGAAAGTCTAGGGGAGTCTAACTTGTTGCTGCGGACATTAACAAAGGTACAGCCAGGAAAGCATATTCTAATCCAGCGCATTCTGCGGAAGATGTTTATGGATACCTTGCGATCCGAAGGTATTCTCTGTCCGGCTCTGATTAAAAATGAAGAATAATTTAATAGGTGTGCCACGGCACTAAAATGTTTTAAGCTGGCTGAGTTGAGTGTCACTGTAGGAGAGTCCCATTGTTGAACAACTTCCAACAAGCAAAAGCCCATTTCATCGCCTCTCATCGGCATCCGATCAATCAGAGGCTGCACCACCTCACCAACCTACTCGCGATCGCAGCCGTAATTTTACTATTCTATGATTGGCGCTTAACCTTGGTTTGCCTCATCCTCACCCAAGTGTTTGCTTTAGGGGGACATGCGTTCTTTGAGAAAAACGAACCCGCGTTTCGCAAGTATCCCGGTATCACCATCCTCGCCTCCCTGTCTTGGTCATTCGAGAACTGGTTTGGCTTGCGTCCCGCCAGGAAGGGGTGATTGGGCATAGTGTAGAGACGTAGCATGCTACGTCTGGGAGATGGGTAATACCAAATCCCTGGGGCATTTTTTCCTTCTACCCAGGCGAGCCATTATCCGGTTAGAATTCTAACCATAAACCGCTCTAACCAAGCGGGCTAACAATAATATTACTGTCTGCGGAAGGCGGACGGCTGCCTGTGGACGCTGAGTAAGACCAATAAAAGGTAACTTTTGGAGGCGTCGGCGGATGAAACGGGAAATCCCGAAGACGAATAAGACCGTCCTTGCTTGCTAGTTGGAAGCCCCAACTTCAGCGAAGCAAGTTGGGGTACTTCACGCCTTCATCAATACATTGAGGAGTGAGAATGTATCAAGACTTGCTAGTGATCGATGCGGATGCTCATAAGCTAGAGAATCCGATGATTATGCGGGATTATCTAGAACCAGAGTATCGCGATCGCGTCGGTTTAGTGATTGATAGTCTCGGTGATCAACGGGCAAAGATTATCGACTTTAATCCAGAAACTGGGAAAAATGACTTCCTGCGGATGTTTCCCCAACCTCAGGGGTTAGGTAAAGGCGGCTTTCGCAATCTGCATCCAGATACCACATTAGGTGCGATGTTCAACCGGGTGCGGATTCAACACATGGATCAAGAGGGGATTGATGTCCATGTTATCTTTGGCACGCTGAATCTGATCTTTTCCAGTATTCTGGATAAAGACTTTGCGATCGCACTCTGCCGCGCCTACAACAATTACATGGCAGATGATTGCCGGGGTTACGATAATCGCCTCAAACCCATTGGGGTTATTTGTCTTCAGGATGTAGACGAAGCGGTTAAGGAAATGTATCGCTGCGTCAACGAATTGGGGATGATTAGCGTCGCCGTTGCGCCAAATATGCCCATTCCCCATCCCAAAGCCCCCGATGCGTTTCCCGAAATCCGCACCTGTAAGGCAATTAGCCATCCTGACTTCCGTCCGATTTTACAAGCGGCGGTAGACTTAAATATTGGCTTAGGGATTCACGGGGGACCTGGTTCCTACATGGTGGGCGGAATTGCAGATCATCTGGAAACCTTTGTCCTCAACCATATTTTCGTCCAGCGCAACCAGCAACAATTGGCATTAGCGCGGATGGTATTTGACGGGGCGTTTGAACAATTCCCCACCTTACGGGTTGGCTTCTTAGAAGGCGGTTGTGGTTGGGTGCCAGATTTAGCCCATGCATTCCACGAACACTGGGAAAAGCGGATTCGCGACTTTGACCCGAAACATCCCTATCGTCCCTCTTTAATGGAATTCACCAAGTTGATGATTCAAGAAAAAGGCGGACGCGATAATGTCAACATTATCTCTCAGGCGAAAAACCTGTTTGATTTGTTGTGGAATGCGGCACATGATCCGACCAAAATTGATGATGCTAGCTTGTATGAACATTATGACTTGCGTCACCGTGACCCCTTAGAGTATTTTGAACGAGGTCAAATTTTTACCTCCTTTGAATCCGATGATCCAGGTCCGGCTTATTTGCCCGTGGCGATGGGTGAGATTGGTAAGCATTTAACCTGTTTCTCTGGGGATTATGGTCACTGGGATGGTGTGCTGCACGGCTGTGTCCAGGATGCTGCAACTGTTGCCGATTATGACCGAGAACATCTAGGACTACTGTTGGCGGGGAATGCGTTAGCCTTATACGGCGAGCGTTTGCGTCAATCACTACCAGAAAAACTCATGGTTGGTAGCGTTTAAGACTAGAGAGCAACCTGATTAGTAGAGACGTTCCCCCGGAACGTCTCTTATTACTAGCGCTGCGGTTCCATATCCCCATACTTAATCAAAAGCGCGATCGCAATACTCACGGCAAAAATTAACACCATACTCAGCGCTGAACCAAATCCCCAGTTCTGTGTTGCTCCCAGAAATTGGTTGTAAATTAGACGAGATACCGTCATGCTGGAAGCCCCCCCCAACAACTCCGGATCAACAAAATCCCCTAACGCGGTAATAAACACCAGAATCGAACCGGCTGCAATACCCGAAAAGGTTTGGGGTATGGTTACCTTCCAAAACGTTTGCACCGGATTAGCCCCCAAATCCGCCGCCGCTTCTAATAAACGCTGATCCAATTTCTCTAAAGACGCATAGAGAATTAACACCATGTACGGTAAATAACTATACGCCATACCAATTAATACCGCCGAACTGGTATTTAAAAGTTCCAACGCGGGTAAACCAATCGCCGTTAATATGCTATTGAGTACCCCTGTGGGTCGCAGAATCGTAATCCAGGCATAAGAGCGCAACAGAGAGGAGGTAAAATTAGGCAAAATAAACCCCAACAACAGTAAATTCTGCCAACGCTTCGGTGCCATCTGAGCAATCCAGTAGGCTACTGGAAACCCCAACATCAGACAAATCACCATCGTACCCACCGCAAAAAACAGCGATCGCGCCATCACCTGAAGATTAATCGGTTCAAAGACGCGCAGATAGTTCTCCAATCCAGAGGGGTTGACAATATCCCCAGGTTTAATATCGGGAACCAAGCTCAACTCAAAGATGACCAGGGTTGGTAAAACCAACAATAAAAACAGCCACAGTCCAGCGGGTCCTAATAACGTCAAGGGTTCTAGCCACCGACGCCCTTGACCTGTGGGTTCTTCTATAAACGATGGTTCAGCCATACTATCCGTGGCTGCGGGATTGGGTAAGGAGGTAGGAGAAATTTTTTTGTTGGTAGACACAGTATAATGATAAATTATGAATTATTGACAAATGCCTGAATTTATACTAAGAGCTGGTTAGTTTTGTCCAGTAGCGTTCATAGACGGCTTCAACTTCTTCTAAAGGTTCCAAATTTTCGCACCGTTCCAGTGCTTCTTCTGGGGGAAATAGACTGGCATTATTTTTAAGTTCGGGAGGTAAAAGATTATAGGCGGCTTTATTGGGGGTAGCAAAACTGAGGCGTTCGACGATGCGTGCGGCGACATCCGGCTGCAACATAAAATTAATCCAAGCGTAAGCGCCATCGATATTGGGAGCGGTTTTGGGAATAGCTAGGGTATCAATCCAGAGAGAGGAACCACTTTCAGGAAGCACATAGCGTAAATCCTCATTTTCTGGCATGATTTCAGTGGCATCGGAAGAATAGCACATGGCGATTTTCAAATCTCCACTGAGAATTTGGGGACGCCAAGCATCGGACGTAAAAGACGCGATCGCAGGTTTTAAGTCCCTCAGGGCTTGATACGCCGCTTGAATATGTTCCACGTTGGTGGAATTGTAAGAATACCCCAACATTTTCAACGCAGCGCCCATGACTTCTCGCACATCATTAAGCAAGGTCATCCGTTTTGCCAATTGCTGCTGATACACCCACAGATAGTCCCAATCTTCTGGAGGAGGTTGGACTTGCTGGGTATTGTAAATCAAGCCTGTGGTTCCCCAACTGACGGGAACAGAGTGGCGATTCCCCGGATCATAATCGGCTTCCTGAAAACGGGAAAACAACCGATAGATCCCCTCAATGCGGGATTGTTCGAGTTCTAGCAACATCCCCATATTGATCATCTTTTGCACCATATACTCCGAAGGGTAAATGATGCTGTAAGCGCCCCCGCCACCCGCCTGTAGTCGAGCCAGCATCGCTTCATTAGAATCATAGACATCCGCGATCGCTCTAATACCTGTTTCTGCCTCGAAGCGGTCTAACAAATCTTGGTCAGTATAGCCAGACCAGGTATAAATGTATAACAGATTGCCATCGTTTTGACTCCCCGCTGCAGGGCTCACATTCGCCAGTCTCCAGCCACACCCTGACAGCGTTAGCCAGGGTAAAGTTGAAGCCGCCGCTTGTAAAAACTGACGGCGGGTTGGTCGTTTTCGGGATGTTGGCTGGTTAATCATTTTTAGCAATAGCGGACAGATTGTTCTAGGGGCAAAGGTTCGCCGGTTTCCGCATCAGTGTTGTGACAGGCAAACATGATCTTGGGGGGAAGTTTCTCAAATTCGAGATCATTCCCATTCCCTTGCAGGACATAGCCGCGTAATTCTTTTATGGGTAATTGGGTAAATTCGTCAATATCAGGCGTAAAAGAACGCAGGATTAACGAACCATGGGGTTGACATCCCCCCAAAAGTTTGGCGACAAAGAATTCCTTGATATCCAACTGTGTTCCGTAGGTTACCTTATTTCCCTGACGATTAAGGTCAATGGCAAAGGAGTCACCATTACTATTGAGGAACGTCGCGATCGCACTTGAGTTACAGTGGGACTCCAATTCGGATAAAAACAACCGTACTCCTGATTCTGCCATAGTGATTACTCCTCCAAAGCGATACAATCGGTCGTTGTCCAACGGGCGTACACTGAGGTATGGGGTTCGGGTAGCTTATTCATGGTATTATTCGGCAGCATCACCGTCAGGCGATCGCCGGTTAGGAGTTCCACGACCAAGTGAACGTGAGTTCCCAGATACATAACATGTTTGAGACGACCTTCAAAGCAATTCACGGTTGAGGAAGGCGGTGAAAGGCTCAAGCGAATTTTCTCCGGACGCACGCTAACCACCATTTCCTTGGAGTTACTCCCCCATTCTTTGACCTCAGGGGACTGCACAACCATCTCTAAACCACTGGACGTGATAATCTGTAGCGTAGAGGAATCGGCAGCGTGCAGGCGACCCTTAAACAGATTTGTATCACCAATAAAATCAGCCACAAAGGGGGTACGGGGACGTTCATAGATTTCAGTGGGATTGCCCACTTGTTCAATTTTCCCCGCCCGCATCACAGCAATCCGATCAGACAGACTCAAAGCTTCTTCTTGGTCGTGGGTCACCATAATAAACGTTAACCCCAAATCCTGATGCAAGTTGGACAGTTCCACCTGCATTTCTTTGCGAAGCTTAAAATCTAAAGCCCCCAAGGGTTCATCCAACAACAGAACCGTGGGACGATTCACCAAGGCTCGTGCTAATGCTACCCGTTGTTGTTGTCCTCCAGACAGTTGAGCGGGAAATCGATTGCTATAAGTCTCCATTTTCACCTGTTTGAGGGCTTGTTTGACTCGATCCTCAACATCTGTCCCCTTGAGCTTTTTCAGTCGCAACCCGAAGGCGACATTTTCCGCAACAGTCAGGTGATTGAATAGAGCATAACTTTGAAATACCGTATTGACCGGTCGGCGATGAGGAGGTATTTGATTCATAGGTTGCCCTTGAATCAAGACCTCACCCGCCGATGGGGACTCAAATCCTGCGACTAAGCGCAGGGTGGTCGTTTTACCGCAACCCGATGGACCGAGAATGCTAAAAAATTCTCCCCGTCGGATCTTCAGGTCAATTCCCCGAACGGCGGTCTCGCCGTTGAAAACCTTGAAAACCTTGCGGAGTTCAACATCAAGCTCAGCCGTAATATCCGGAGCGCGTTGGTCTTTGACGGAAGGTTGAAACATAATAATTCATTCACTAACACAAAGTCGCCCTGATTTGACCGATGAAACCCTATCTGATTTTTATACTTGGGTCTATTTTATCTGTCTACTAATTGTGTGGGGTGGCTTCAGATAACTGACCCGCTAAAATTTCCACTGCTCCCAGACATAGCCTGTTACCTGTAGGAACATTGCTCTCTGGCTCCATGATCCTGCACGCTGTTAGTCAAAAACGTCCCCTGGAATGCATTCTCGGAAAGGATGCGCTATTATTTCACCTTGTGTGACTGGGCTAACGACCTAGTTTGGGACAGATAAGCCACTTTTGTGAAAAAAGCGTCACAATCAACACTAGACTAAGTACAAATTACTGAAGAGAGTTGAGAAGCTGTTTACCATGACCGTAGTTCAGCCCTATTCCGTAGGTCGCCAAACGACACCCCGTACCGTTGGACGAAATTACCAATCGGTTATTGTCATGCTGATTATCAGCTTGTTCCTCGTTGGAGCCATGGGTTCTCGTCTGGCGTATTTACAGTTGGTTCAGGGAGAACGTAACCGACAACTGGCTGAAAATAACCGGATTCGGCTGGTGCCGAAGCAGCCGGTGCGGGGCAATATTTTTGACCGCAAGGGCAAAGTGCTAGCCAGTTCTCGCTTGTCTCATTCCGTGTTTTTGTGGCCCGTGGCGCTGAAAAAAGCCGAATGGCCCCAAACGCGCCAACGTTTATCCCAACTGTTAACTATTCCGGAAGAGGAGATTCAAAAACGGGTCGAACGAGCTGGCTTTAATTCACCCTCACTGATCCGAATTGAACGGGGTCTCTCACCTGCCCAAATCACCGCTTTACAGGAGTATAGTCATCAACTAGATGGGATAGAGGTGGATATCGAAGCGGTAAGAGACTATCCCAATGGGGATTTAGCTGCTCACGTTTTGGGATACACCGGTGAACTGAATGATCAAGAACTAGCAGAACGCCGCGCCAACGGTTATCGCATGGGTGATGTTGCCGGCAAGATGGGGGTTGAAGAAGCCTTTGAACCAACCCTGCGGGGAGAATGGGGCGGTCAGCAAGTTGAGGTCGATGGTGCGGGTCAAGTTCTGAGAATTTTGGGTGAAAAAGAGGCAAAATCGGGTAAAGATCTGCAAATTACTCTCGATTTAAAGACTCAGAAGGCAGCCGAAGCCGCATTGGGCAATCAAAAGGGAGCGATTGTTGCCATTGATCCCAGAAATGGAGCGGTTTTAGCCATGGTTAGCCGTCCCACATTCGATCCCAACATTTTCTCCAGCCGGATTACCCCAGACATGTGGAAGCAATTGCAAGGGAAAGGAAATCCCTTTGTCAATCGGGCGATGCGTGGGTTTCCACCGGCGAGTACGTTTAAGGTGGTGACCCAAACAGCCGGTATGGAGTCCGGAAAATATGGACCAAGTACCGTGTTGCCAACCTTTGCGGCACTGAATGTTGGGGGTACATCCTTTGGCGAATGGAACCGTGCAGGTTTTGGTCCGTTGGGATACCAGCAAGCTATGGCGTGGAGTAGTAATACGTTTCATGGTCAAATTGGCAAAGGGGTAGGTGGACCTACTTTGATTGAATGGGCGAGGAACTATGGATTTGGTCAACCCACAGGAATTGAGTTGTCTGAAGAAGCTGCCGGTTTGATTGCGGATGATGCCTGGAAGCGGGAGCGCTTTAACTGGGAATGGACAGTTGGGGATACCGTGAATATGTCCATTGGTCAGGGATTTACTCAGGCAACCCCCCTGCAAGTGGCGGTCATGTTTGCCGTTCCGGCTAATGGTGGCTATCGAGTTAAACCGCATTTATTTAAGGACAATGAGCCGGTGGACAAGTGGCGAGTGTCGATGGAGATGAAACCTTCAACTACAGAAACCCTGCGTAAGGGATTACGAGCCGTGGTTGCTGGTGGTACGGGGCAAGTGTTAAATGTGCCTCATTTACCTCCGGTAGCTGGAAAGAGTGGCACGGCTGAGGCGCCACCAGGAAAGCCTCACGCCTGGTTTGGTGCCTTTGCTCCCTTTGATAAACCTGAGATTGTTGTGGTGGCTTTTGCTGAGCATTCCGGTGGCGGTGGCGGTTCCGTTGCTGCGCCAATGGTTAAGCAGGTATTGGAAGCTTACTTTGATGCCAAGTCCCCGGACGAGGCAAAGGCAAAGTAGGTCGCGTGTCAAGCGTGGGGGAGTGGGGGAAGCAGGGGAAGCTTGTTCCAGACGTAAGGTGTGGAACTATGGCAAGCAGGGGGAGACAAGGAGGAATTTTCCCCAATCCTCAATCCTCTATGCTGTACTAGGACAAATAACGTATTCATTTTGCGCCAATTGGCTGATGCTAGTTCCGGGAAAGTTATTGTATGATTACGTTAGATTTCCGCTGCTCCTATATGTCAAAAACATTGAGTGTGCATCCTAAATATATCCAAGCTGTCGAACAAGCTTGGAGATATAAGAGTAACGGACAAGAGCAAGAGCTAGCTGAACAGCTAGGTCGCTCTCTACCTATTGTAATTAATAATCTTTTTCTCAAAGGTCAGCCGGTAAATCAGCTCAATTTCCTGCAAATTTGTCAGCTATTAGGACTGGATTGGCGAGAAGTTGCTGGCTTGGAGGGAAAAGAATCATCGTTAACCTCTTTATCTTTAGCTTTCAATTCGGGTGAAAATAAACTTAACTCCAGTTTGTTTGCCCAAAAAGTAACGGTTGATAGAGCGTTACAGGATCTGGTACGTACTCTTTGTGAAATGTTAGGTCGTATCACCCGTAAAGCTGGAGACTTGCTGAGTGCCGATCGCACCAGCATCTTTTTAATCGATCAGCACAAGGAGGAAGTAGGTTCTTTAATTGCTGAGGATGGGAAAGGGGGTTCCCTAATCATTGATATCCCAATGAACAAGGGGATTGTTGGTCTGGCTGCTCGCTCCTCAAACATGATCAATATTCCCTTTGATGTCTACGACGATCCCCGTTCAGAACAAGCGAAGAAAACGGATAAAAAAACAGGTTACCGCACTTATACGATTCTGGCTTGGCCCCTATTGAATCGGCAAAAAGACGTTGTTGCTGTTGCCCAATTCATTAACAAGCTCAAACCTAATTCAAACTCTAACGAAGACTTATCCCAGCGAATTGACAAGAAAGGGTTTACCTCGGAAGATGAATTCGTTTTTGCCAAGTTTGCCCCATCAATTATGGGTATCTTAGGGAAATGTCAGCTCTGTCATCAACTGGCTCACAAACTGCAAACGAATCAAAAAATTACCCGAGGTGGTGTTGTCCTGAGAGAAGATGAGCTGATTGCTGAACTCAGGCAGCGAGAGAAACAGCTACAGCAGAGCTTAGCTAAGCTATTATAATCCTTCTCTAGGGGCGACCCGCTGACATCAATTAACAACTCCAGTCCACCCACTCTGCAAGGGGTCGCCCTTTATTCAAGTCTTTGACTTAATTCGGGCTTGCTGCACAACGGCAAAACCCTTATCTATCAAGGCTTTGAGTAGCATGGACATTGGATCATCTTCAAGGAAATAGGGTAAAACCATTTCATACCCTTGCACCGCTATCAGGGAAAATGTATCATTGCTTCCCCTGCTTCCCCTACTTCCCCTGCTTCCCCGGCTTCCCCTGCTTCCCCTGCTTCCCCTGCTTCCCCGGCTTCCCCGGCTTCCCCTGCTCCCTACCCCTCCACAAGACTCCCTGCAGCAGACTCTAATTCGGTGGCGGCGGAAAGAAGAGAACGGGATGCCAACTACGCCGCATCAACTCTCCCGCAAAGCTACGGATGGGTAATTCAATAATACTGCCGATTGTTTCCGAGGAAACCGCGATCGCGCTGATGTCAAAAACTGTCCCAGCCTCTAAAACTTCCAGATAAGGATTACCGACGCGGACTTCTGTCTTTACCTGCAAACCCAGCGCTTCTAAGTCAGCTTTAATCTGCTTGAGCTTCTCCTGGACTACTTGCAACTGTTGCTCCTTCGATACGGGTTTACGTCCCACTTCTTCAATCACCCATATTAACAAGCACTCAGAGAGTGAGCGATCGGGGCGATTTTGAGCATAAGCTTTCACCTTTTGCAAGAGATACTCCGACGCCTTACCGCCATTATAAGGAATTAGAAAATAGCGGAATAGATGTTGACAGCGCAGATCGAGTTCTTCACAGGTATAAGTCGAAATCAGTTGGGGACGCAGAATCAGGAGTGGAATGGTAGAACTCCTCGCTAATCCGGCTGTAGTGCTACCAAAAAGCTTTTCTTGTAAAAAATTGCGGCTTTCCATCCCCATCAGAATCACATCGGCGTCGTAGCGTTTGGCAACTTTGGGTATATTATCTAAAGGACGCCCTGAGATAACTTCGATGTGAACCTCCACGCCCTCTGGTATAGTCTTTAATCCAGCTTCTAGGCGGGAGCGAGCGCGGGCAATTCCTTCCTCATCTATCCGGGGAATTTCCCCTTCCTCCCACAACGGTACGCTATGGAGAAAGATAATCTTTCGGATACCATTAGCCGCTAAACTGGGTACAAACTCGACTAACCGATACAAACCGTCGGCAAAATCGGTGCAAATTAAGCAACGCTGAAACATAGGATAGGAGAATTGTTTTTTTATCACAGATCCCAGAGGCAAAACAAGTTTGGCGTTGGGCTGCTTACGGATTCAAGCTTACCGCTTGGAGGATGTCTATGATTAACTTTTGCTTTTTCTTTGAGACAATACCAGGCAAATCAACAATGGTGTTGTTGAACGCCGTCTGCTCTAAACTATCCAAGCTCTACATCAGTTCGCTGTCCAATCATAAATGAGGACAAGAGTATTTTCGCTCAATGTAGCTAAATTATTTTTAGGCTAATCATTTCTGCCTATTCGCTGCACTCCCTTTTCACTGATGTGGCGTTGTGTGTTTGAGAGAGTGAATACTTCAAGCTAATCTAATCCAATTTTCCTAGGTTAATAGTACACCTGAAAGCAAGCAGAAAGGACAATCTTCAACAGTCCCTAACCTACCAAAGCCAAAATATAGAGTTGACGCCCCAGCATCCCCAGCTCCTTTCCACCGCAGGAACCGAGCAAGAGACGGAGGTCGCCCACTACATAGGGACCACTTCTCGTACTTTTAACTAGGTTCTAGACCCCATTCATGCTTGAGAAACTCCTTATACATATTCTCACGCATGATCATTTGCTCGTAGAGCTTGATGAGAAAGTCTTGAGCTTGCTCACGGCTCATTTTCTGCACCTGGGTTTCAAACGAGCGGATATTAAATTGTTGCTCTAGGGAAAGTTGAATGGGTTGGGACATGGTTATCTCCTCAAATGCTAGAAACAATGGACATTCAGATGACCCAAGCTGCCATTTGGCAAGGGCTAGGTTCTGTGAACGGGTCAAGGGTTCCCAAGCTATATTAAAAATAGTAACAATTGTTTGACAAATTGACCATACCTCCAAATGAAGATTTCTCTTAAATCCCAAGATGGAGAACCCCTCGGAAAAGTTTCCGCTCTTGGATTGAGGCAGTTGTATCAGCTTGTTCCTAGAGCAAACTGCTCAAGGTGAACAGTTACTTGAGTATATTTACTGAACATCAGCAAACTTTGACATCATTGCCATACTGGAGTTAAACGGCTCTAATTCCTACGAATTTGATGCTTTAGCGTTTGTTATACCAGATACAAGTATCGTTTAATACATAAGTATCGTTTAATATATAGTTATCAAGTGGGCAGGTCTGTTGTCGGGTTGAAGCCACCGTGATTTCCTGTCGCTGTTGGATTGTCACTACGCTAATCGTTGCTCTGAGCGTGGTCAATCCTTCCCAAAAATCTCAAGATTGATAAAGCTTTCCAGAAGTACCGCTACATTGAAAGCCAGAAGTGTTTTACCGTAAAGCTTTCGGATGAATGTCTCATCCATCATGTTCCCTGGAGTGTATCTAACTTGACAGAAAACCACTCTAGACGTTCATGACTCGTTGTTACTTTATACTCATCAGTGTCTTTCTTTATAAAAGCTTCATATAAATGGGGAAATTGATAAAGAGTTGATGAAAATTATCCCTTTAAGGGGGAAAGCCTCTAGACAATAGCTTATTGCATTCTAAAATGTAACCATGAGAGAAAAAGACATAGACTTCACGAGTTTCAGGTAATCAACTTAAGCCTAACTCTTCTCAAGTCAGGACAATTCCAAAAAATCTAAATTTTTCCCTCAACTATTCTATGTGCCAAAATTAAATCCTCAAGGGGAGGATCTACTGCCATGAAATTGCCAATTATTTCTACCTTAAGTCTCACTGCCGCTACAGCTACTGCCCTACTAATAAGTTTTGCCGCTCCTGCAGCCGCTATTAATCTAGGCGTTGATGTTATCGATGATAGCCCTTTTATGAAAGGTATCGGTCCAATGCCCATTCCCCATGGGACTCAAAAATTCATAGGTGATGGCAAAACCTACGAATTTAGTGTTGTTGTTCCACAAGGGCTAGGTTCCAGAGGTGCGACTTTCTCTGATTTCGGTTTTATGTCTGGGGGAGCTTTCACTTCACTGTTTACAGAAGACTTGAATAAATATGATCCTGGCTCCAATCGGAACAATGATTGGTTAGGTACTTGCAATATCAGTATCAGTCAACCTTGTACCATCCAATATACCTTTGCTAAAGATGTGGAATACCAGCTCGGGTTATTAGACCGTGGCTTCGGCGGTGGTGCTAGCAACTTTTCTGGCTTCGGGATCGCCCAAAAAGATAGTTATACTTTTAGCAAAGAGACAGACGAGTTTTACCCGAACCTAATGACGCCGGAATATGTGGCGAATAATCCCGATAAATTCGTGACTGTAATTGAGAAGAATGCCTACTTCCTCGGTATGGAAGATGGGATGTTCAAGAAAGATTCTACCAACTACTACTATGACTACCAGGACTGGGTAGTGAAGGTAACAGATGTGTCCGTACCTGAACCCGGTACGGTTGGAGCGTTGTTGGGCGTAAGTGCGCTAGGCTTCATCAGTCGTCGCCGCCAAACTGTGAAATAACCAGGAAGGCATCGCTTTTGGACTGAGCCAAATCCTGTTTCCTAACCCCTTCACATGGGTCATAGCTTAATATTCTCAGAGCAGGGCAAAATCCGACTAAAGCCGATGTCTTTCTTCATGAAAGCTTCATATAGATGGGGAAATTGATAAAGAGTTGATGAAAACCCCCCTTTAGGTGGACGATTATCTATACGAGAGTTTATTAAGGTTTAATATGTAATCAGGGGAGAAAAACAGGGTAGCTCCGAATAGCTTCAGCTCATCGGCTTCTGCCTAAGTCTTCCCACACCGCAATAATTCTTCACAGTTTAGATTCCTATTATCTGCTCTAATCTAGAATTAAAGCCTTAACAGTTAAGGATATACTATGAAATTACCATTCACTTCTACCCTAAGTATCGCGGCTGCTACAGCTACTGCCCTAGTTTCCTTTGGTGCTCCGGCGCAAGCCGCTAGTTTCCTAGGCATTGATATCGTTGAAGATAGCCCAGTGACGGGTACAGCTCCAACAATCCCCCACAAAACCAATGTATTCGCTGGTGATGGCTTAACCTACGAATTCAGTGTATTGGCTCCAGATGGGCTAGGTTCCAGAGGCTTATTCTACTCAGACTTTGGCTTTATGTCCAATGGGCAGTTTACTGCACTGTTTATGGAAGGTGCTAACCCAACCGCCGCTAAACCAAATGGCAATTCTTTTGATATCCCTAACAGTGCCTTCATCAATGATTGGCAAGGGACTTGTGACATCACAATCAAATCACCCTGTATGGTTGAGTATACCTTTGAAGAAGGTGTTGAATACCAGTTCGGAGTTTTGGAGCGTGGCTTTAGCGGCAGTGGAACACCAATGTTCCGTACCTTTGGGGTGGCTCAGCTAGACAGTTTCAAATTCCCCAGCTTGACCGATCAAGCTCCAAATAATCCAATCATAGAGGTATCTGATCCAGGATACTACTTCATCGGTATGGAAGATACTCGCTTCCCTCTTGCTAATGGTGAATTTTACTATGACTTCCAAGACTGGGTTGTAAAAGCGCAAGCAGAGTCAGTTCCTGAACCCGGTACAGTGGGAGCATTGCTCGGTTTAGGTGCGCTAGGTTTCATCAGCCGTCGCCGTCAATCTGTTAAGCGGTAATTGCTGACGGTGTGAATCAAAAACCGTTTAATCGAGATCTAGAGTAGGGGTACGACATGTCTAGAGTAGGGGCACGACATGTCGTGCCCCTACTCATAGTGGTTAAACGGTAAAACCTGCGTCCTCGTTTGATGGCTTGATAGTCTGCTCCGAAAAACTCACCCAAAGAATAGTCCTGTACAGGCAGATGCAACTCGGTAAAATGGGGCTATGTCTCAATCAAAGCCTGTGCCTAACTCCTCTCCCTCTGCTGAACCCATAACGACAGAGAAACCCCTGTTTATCCTGGTTGACGGTCATTCTCTGGCTTTCCGTTCCTATTATGCCTTCATTAAAGGAGGTGGATTGCGAACAAAGACAGGGATACCTACCAGCGTGTGTTTTGGCTTTCTCAAATCCCTGTTAGAGGTGATCAGTTCTCAGCAACCTCAGGCGATGGCGGTGGCGTTTGACCTAGAATTGCCCACGTTTCGTCACGAAGCTGACGATACCTATAAAGCCGATAGACCGGAAACACCAGAAGACTTTATCCCAGATTTGCAAAATCTGAAGGAATTGCTGACGGCGTTGAATTTACCCGTTTTGGCAGTACCTGGTTACGAGGCTGATGATGTGTTAGCCACCTTGGCACATCGGGCGACTGATGAAGGGTATCAGGTGAAAATTGTAACCGGCGATCGCGACCTGTTTCAACTCATCGATCCGCAAAAGCCGATTACAGTTCTCTATCTTAGCAAGGAGGATTTGAAGCGTAGCAGTTCCACAGGAATCCAAGAGTATAGCACCCAAGAGGTAAAAAATAAACTGGGTATTACACCCGAACAGGTGGTGGATTACAAAGCTCTTTGTGGCGATAAATCCGATAATATTCCGGGAGTGAGGGGAATTGGTGAAAAAACGGCGGTTAAGTTGCTGAATGATTTTGGTTCCTTGGAGAGCATTTATGCATCCCTTGATCAGATTAAAGGCGCAGTAAAAACTAAGCTGGAAACGGGAAAACAGGACGCTGAACATTCTAAGTATTTAGCGCAATTGAAGTTTGATGCACCTGTGGATGTAGAGTTAGAGGCGGGGAAGTTAGAGGGATTTGATACCTCTGTCCTCAAACCCCTCTTACAAACGTTGGAGTTTGAGTTTTTTCTGAGTAAAATTGACGAACTCCAGCAGCGTTTTGGTGGAAACGTCGTGGAAGAGACGGGGACAGAACCAGAACCATCCGTTGAAGACAGTAGTCCTGATCTTTCTTTCTGGACAGCCGATGAAACGGAAGACTACCAGAAGCAAACTGCACTCAGTTGTCCAATTCAACCTCAGATTATCGACACAAAAGATAAGTTGGAGCAGCTTGTCGAAATCCTGAAAAACTGCACTAACTCCGCAACTCCAGTGGCTTGGGATACGGAAACCAGCGCTTTAAAGCCACAGAACGCCGAATTGGTGGGAATTGGCTGCTGTTGGGGAATCGAACCAGCAGAAGTTGCCTATATCCCCATCGCCCATGAGCAAGGTGACAATTTAGAGCAACAGAGAGTTATAGAAGCACTCCGTCCTATTTTAGAGAGCGATCGCTATCCCAAAGTGCTACAAAATGTAAAGTTTGACCGTCTGGTGCTGCGAACTCAGGGGATTAAACTAGCTGGGGTAGTCATGGATACGATGTTAGCCAGTTATGTCCTCAATCCAGATAATAGTCATAACCTTAATAGTTTGACTGAGCGTTATTTACAAATTCGGCTAGAAAGCTACAAAGATTTAAAGATCCCCAAAGGAAAAACTATTGCTGCACTGAGTTGTCAAACAGTGGCAAATTACTGCGGGATGCAAGTTTATGCCACGTTTCAACTGGTTCCAAAACTTAGAGAAAAACTGGAGGAAATTCCAGCGCTAGAAAAGTTGTTGCTGAAAGTTGAACAACCTCTAGAACCTGTATTAGCCCAGATGGAATATCAGGGAATTCGGATTGATACGGCTTATCTCAAAGAACTCTCGGAATCCCTAGAAAAAAAACTCGCAGACATTGAACATAACGCTTATCAAGAAGCCGGAGTTGAATTTAATTTAGGCTCTCCTAAACAGTTAAGTGAGTTACTGTTTGAAAAACTGAACCTTGACCGCCGCAAGTCACGCAAAATGAAAACGGGGTACTCAACAGATCATGCCACATTGGAAAAACTACAAGGGGATCATCCGGTTATTGATGCTATTCTCGAACATCGTACCCTCTCTAAATTAAAATCCACCTATGTTGATGCATTACCGAAACTGGTTGATGAAAATACCCAGCGAGTGCATACGGATTTTAATCAAACCATAACCAGTACTGGACGTTTATCTTCATCGAATCCTAATTTACAGAATATTCCAATTCGGACGGCGTTTAGTCGCCAAATTCGTAAAGCATTTTTACCTGAATCGGGTTGGTTGTTAGTATCAGCAGACTATTCCCAAATTGAGTTACGCATTTTGGCACATCTGAGTCAAGAACCTGTACTGGTGGAAACATACAGGAATAATCAGGATATTCACGCGGTAACGGCGAAGTTATTGTTTGAGAAAGAAACCGTAACACCAGACGAACGGCGATTGGGTAAAACGATTAACTTTGGCGTGATTTACGGTATGGGACCCCAGCGATTTGCTAGGGAAGCGGGAGTATCGGCGGCGGAAGGAAAGGAGTTTATTGACCGATTGAAGCAGCGTTATCCCAAAGTTTTCGGGTATTTGGAGCAAATGAAACGGGACGCGATCGCGAACGGTTATGTGGAAACTATTTTAGGTCGTCGGCGTTACTTTGAGTTCAATAGCAACAGACTGCGCGAGGCTAAAGGGAAAAATCCTAAAGAGATTAATCTTGATGAATTTAAGGGAATCGATCAATATGACGCTGGGTTACTCAGAGCCGCTGCAAATGCGCCCATTCAAGGCTCTAGTGCTGATATTATCAAAATTGCCATGGTAAAAATGCATGAGGTTTTACAGAATTACCAGGCGCGGTTACTATTGCAAGTGCATGATGAATTAGTCTTTGAAGTTCCACCGGATGAATGGGAGGAGTTGCCAACAAAAATCCGAGAGACGATGGAATCAGCGGTTGAGTTGACTGTACCGTTGGTGGTAGATGTGAGTGAAGGGGAAAATTGGATGGAAGCGAAGTAGTAGAAGATGGGGAAGATGAGGAAGATGGGGAAGCAATTGGAACATCTGTTGTAGGGGCGGGTTTTACCACTAACCTTTGCTTTGCACCCTGATATAACTAAACCCGCCCCAAAGGATTACCAGTATTCTGCAACAAATGACGAATGACAAATGACAAATGACAATAAATAGAGTTTGCTTTGTCGGTGACTCTTTTGTGAAATGACAAATATTGAATTTGTGACGGTTACTGCTGTCCTATATTATTCAAATATTGCATAAATAAAATGCAATATAATCATAACCAAGCTCTATTTGCAAATTTGGCTACAAAATAATTGAGTTGAAGCGGATAAATTGAAGGGCATTGTCGGAGTTCATTTGCACACCATGCCCGATTTCGTTTTTCCCAAACAGATTTTTAAATTCTGTGGCTCAATTAAATTTGCGATTCCGTTACTCGCCGTTATTACAAGTATTTTAATTTGGGCAACCTTTTATGAATCTCAAGTAGGTTCGAGTTTAGTCCAACAAGACGTTTATAAAAGTCCTTGGTTTGGGGCATTAATGTTTTTACTTGCCTTAAATCTCACATTTTCTGCCTTAACGCGCTATCCGTGGCGAGGGGCGCGTAAAATTGGTTTTGCTTTGACTCACCTTGGTTTAGTCGTAATTATTATCGGTTCGGCGGCGGTGATTCACCTCGGTGTAGAAGGCATGATTTTAGTCAGAACGGATGCCGGGGCGAATAATCAAATCCGCTTAGAAGGCGATATTTTGGAAGTATTAATGCCGAATCAAGAATTACGAAAAACTGATGTTTTTGTTCATGCTGATGGACGGATTACCCCGCCTAAACTTGCCAATTTAAGCTTAGAAAAATATAGCAAAAATACCGTCAAAACTGTTCGTTTTGTCGAAGGCGCTACGGTTGAAAATCCGGCAGTTCAGTTATTATTAAGCAGTGATCGCATGAACCAAAAACTCGAAAGATGGCTCGCGATCGCGCCCACGGCTTATAGTCAAGTTCCTGTCGGTCCGGCAATCCTAG
This sequence comes from Coleofasciculus sp., assembly GCF_046565525.1. Lineage (NCBI taxonomy): Bacteria > Bacillati > Cyanobacteriota > Cyanophyceae > Coleofasciculales > Coleofasciculaceae > Coleofasciculus > Coleofasciculus sp. Next base: position 22,566 of record NZ_JBKHUP010000062.1, read on the forward strand.
AAATTGTACAACCCCAAAATCAATCAGAATTACAACAACTCCTGCACCCCCCGCAAAACGTCAAAAAGCCTTGGGGAACATTACAAATTCAAACCCAAAATCAATCCCATTCTCTCGATATTGCCACCCACCTTAACCAATCGCAAAAACTCGATGACCATGTAACTCTCACGGTTAAGCACTTTTGGTCTGACTTTCGCCTCAACCGCGACAATCAACCGAGTAGTGTTTCAGAAGAACTCAATAATCCTGCGGTACAACTCGAACTCATGTCTTCTCAAGGTCGGGAACGGTGGTTTGTCTTCGGAAAACCGGAGATTCCTCCTGTTCGTACTGTAATTGAGGGAAAAGCCGCAGAAAATGTCGCCATTGCTTACAATTTCACACCCTCAGAACCCGATGATTACTTTCGCTTAATCGTCGCCCCTAATCGACAGCTATTTTACGCCGCTAAATCCTCTCGTGACTTTCACAGTGGCGCGATCGCCCCTGGGGATACTATTCGTCCCGGTTGGGCAGACTTCCAAATCACCTTTGCTGCCTATACTCCTCACGCGCAAGTCCAGCGTCAAGTCATCCCCGTCGCCGCGACGCAAGCCTCTGGGACTCCTGCATTATTGGTTCAAACCCCCGATTCTCAACCAACCTGGTTACCTTGGGGCGAACCCACCGCCATCGACACCCCTAACGGTGAAATGTTCGCTGCCTTTACCCCCAAACTTCTCGAATTACCCTTCGCCATTGCTTTAGATGATTTTATCGTCGAACGCAACGAAGGGTCAGAATCCGTGGCTATGTGGACCAGCAAAATCCGCATCCTCGACCCCGAAACCCAAACCGCCGTCAATCGCACCGTCTGGATGAATCACCCCACTTGGTATCGAGGCTGGAAAATCGCCCAAGCCTCCTGGAACCCCGGCGATTTAAGTCAATCTACCCTGCAAGTCAAACGGGAACCCCTCTGGGTCACAGCCACCACTTGGACGGGATCGACCTTAGTCATTCTCGGCATTGCCACCCTGTTCTACGGTCGCGCCTTAGCCAAAAAACTGCAACAAATTCCCGTCCTCACCGAGACGGAAAACCCCGTCGAACCTGAACCCCAACTTTCAGCCTTGAAATCCTAGTCCATTTAATCCCCCTCTTATCCCCATTAATATCAACCACCCATGAAACTGCTTAAATTCTTTGTCGGCTTTTGCTTAGGCATTGCCCTCCTCATCGTTCCCCTCAACCAATTCCACAGCAACCCCCTCAACAGCGTCCAAACCCTAGCCGTCCAACTCGACGGACGCAAAAAGCCCCTTTACGCCGTCGCCAAAGAAACCGTCACCCAAATTCACGGTCGTTCCACCTATACCCCCCAATCCGGGCAGAAACTCGACACCCTCAACACCTACCTTTCCCTCTGGTTTAATGACCGGGATTGGAACGCAGAACCCTTTATCCTCGTTAACTACCGCCCCCTCAAAACAGACATCGGTCTCGACCCCGAACGCAAATACTTCACGTTTGCCGAACTGATACGGTCTGGCTTGGGGGCAAAAGTGCAACAAGCCCGCCAAAAACAAATCGCTGACCTCGACCTCACTCGCGACGACCAAGAAGCCCTCACCATCGAGGATCGCCTCGCGTTGATGCTGCAAACCGTCGGGAACAATAACTTGCCTTTGATTCCTCACCCCAACGACCCCAAAGGCACTTGGGTCAGCTTAGAAGATGCCCAACAATACTACGCGGCTGAAGCAATTGCACCCATTGTGGACGAGTACGAGACCCTGCGCCAAACCTATCGTCTCACACCAGAACGCGCAGGCGCGATCGCGAATATTGCCAATCAACTGCAACAAGATATTCGTTCCCTCAGCCCCAAAATTTACCCCACCTCCGCCCCCCTACAACGAGAAGTGAACTTTTATTCCCTCCAGCCCTTTGCTAAGGCTTGGCGGGTCTATATCGCTGCCTTCTGGGTCATGTTAGCGGTTCTCTGCTTCAAGAAATTTAACTTCTACTGGGGTGCAATAGGTATCTTTACCGTTGGTCTAGGGATTCAAGGTTACGGCTTCCTCGAACGCATGGTCATCTCCGGACGACCTCCCGTCACCAATATGTATGAATCCGTGATTTGGGTCGGCTTTGGGGTTGCCCTCCTCGCCCTCCTGTTTGAACTCATCTACAAAGCCAAATACTACCTCCTCGCCGCCGCCCCCCTCTCCGTGGTCTGTCTCCTTCTCGCTGACGGTTTACCCGCCGTCCTCGACCCCAGTATCAAGCCCCTCGTCCCCGTCCTCCGGGATAACTTCTGGTTGAGTATTCACGTTCCCACCATTACCCTCAGTTACGCTTGTTTTGCCCTCAGCATGGGGATTGGTCACATTATCTTGGGTCACTACCTCCTCGCCCCCCAAGCGACTGGTCGCATTCGCCAGCTTTCCGGGTGGAATTACTCCCTACTCCAAGTGGGTGTTCTGTTACTCACCACAGGCATTATCCTCGGTGGCATTTGGGCACACTTCTCCTGGGGTCGCTTCTGGGGTTGGGACCCGAAAGAAACCTGGGCGTTGATTGCCCTTCTTGCTTATCTCGTTCCCCTTCACGGTCGCTTGGTAGGCTGGTTAAGTCACTTTGGCATGGGAGTCGCCGCTGTGGTTTGCTTTAATGCCGTTCTCATGGCGTGGTACGGTGTGAACTTCGTCCTCGGAACTGGATTACACAGCTATGGCTTCACCACAGGCGGGTCGCAATTGATGGTTGCAAGTATCGTGGGCTTAGATTTACTGTTCGTCCTCGCCGCTACCATCCGCCATAAAAAGTGGTTTTCTAGTATCCAGTTATCAGTCATCAGTCAACAGTCATCAGTTGTTGAGAACCAACAACAAACAACCAACAACAAACAACCCATAACCAACCATCAATAACAAAAAATAACGAGGTAAAAACAATGGATCGCCGTCAATTTTTAGGTTGGACAGGAATCGGAATGCTAGCTAGTTCTTTTCCTCTGGTTTTAGCCGCTTGTAACAATGATGAAGAAGAAACAGCCACCACCGAACCCGCAGCCAATACAGAAGCAAAACCCGAAATCGACCGTTCAGTACGAGAAGATGGTTTCCAGGCGGTGGGAACAATCCAAGACCTCGAAAGCGAAGGTCGTATCCTCGATAAAATGGCAGATGTCCTGGTCATCCAATCGCCCCAAAGCCAAGAAATCGCTGCCTTTAACCCTCTTTGCACCCATCAAGGTTGTACTGTGGCTTGGAACGCCGAAGCAACCCGATTTGACTGTCCTTGTCATGGTTCTCAATTCGATGCGTCTGGAGAAGTGGTTTCTGGTCCTGCAACGAAACCCTTAGCCAGTTATGAAGTCAAAACTGAAGATGATTGGGTACTGGTGAAAGTCTCCTAATTTGAATGTCACTGACTGGTATGCTGGTGGGCATTGCCCACCCTACTTTTTTTAGGAACCAAAGGACTTTGTAGTAATGACAGTTTTAACGCCCCAAGAACTCCTACAACAGTTAAAACAAGGCAAACAGTTTAAAGAAGCAGAACTCAGTCACATTGACCTCCACGGAGAAACACTGAATCGCGCTAATTTTGAACAGGCTTATTTACGCGGCGCAAATTTGGCGAAAGCGTCTTGCCAGCAAACAGATTTTACCCAAGCGGTTTTAATTTTTGCGGATTTGTCTGAGGCGAATTTAACTGCCGCTAATTTAGAAAATGCAAATTTAACCAGTGCGAATTTAACGGGAGCAAACTTTAGAGCAGTGCAAGCTCATAAGGTGAAGTTACGTGGCGCAAAATTAGACCGTTTAGAAGCACCCTATTCCCATTTTATTGAAGCCGATTTAGAAGTTGCTCGCGGTATAAACTTAAATTTTAGCGGTGCTAATTTTTCTAAAGCAAAATTGACGAGTATTCAGTTGTTTCAGGCGAATTTTAGTAATGCTTCTTTACGGGAAGTAAATCTCATGGATGCTACTTTGGGTGAAATATCAGGGCAACAAATTAACCTTGTGAAGGCTCTTTTAACTCATAGTCGTTGGTCAAATTCTGATCTCACAGAAGCAGATTTAATGGCAGCCAAAGGTAAATCTTGTCAGTGGATCGATCTGATTTTACGGGATTCGGATTTATACAGTACTACTTTAACCCATTCTCAATTAACTCGCGTTGATTTTAATCATGCGTCTTTGCTTTCGGCGAATTTAGAAGGAACTCATTTTACAGAAGTTAATTTTACCAATGCCAATTTACAAGATGCAAATTTAGAGAAAACAATTTGGCAAAATGTTGATTTTTCTAATTGTGTTGTGACGAGGGCGGTGTTTACTGATGCTCAAGGCTTGACGGCTGAACAGAAAGAATGGCTACACCATCACGGAGCTTTAAATATTCCCGATTAAACTTATATTTATAGGGGGATAATGCCCACAATTTGCGGTTAACTGTTCACTCTATAATTGCTGTAAAAGGTTGGCTAAAACAGCTTTAGGAACTTTGCCATAAAGGGTTTTTTGGGGAATGCCTTGAGGGGAAACCAGGGTAAATTGAGGAACGCTCCTGACGTTATAGTGTTGGATTTGCTCTGACCATTGGGGATCGTCAATGTTGAGCATCACAAAGTTGATTTGAGACGATTGGCTGTCATGTAACGCTTTAATAGTGGGAGCCATCGCTTGACAGGTAGTACACCAATCAGCGTAAAACTCAATGAGGGTCGGTTTAGGGTTTTTGAGGGCAGTAGAGTAAGCTACAGATTGTTTCGCCAGGTGCTTGAGTTCAACTAATCCGGTGAGGCTGGAGGGACTTCTTAAAGATAAGGCAGAAGCAGGATAAATGAAGCTAAAAAGGGTTAAAAGAAAACAGGCGATCGCGCAAAAGTTGAGCAAAACATTTTTTATTTTCATGACTTTTTTACTGATAGTAATACGCCAAAAAAATGTGAATAACAAGCATAACACAAAACACGCTGACTAAAAAAATATGAGTCGTCAGCCAAAGCGATCGTAAACTGCGAATGAGTTTGCCTTTAGGAATCCCTGGTGTTTGCTTAGAACCTTCAACCTTTCCGGCTTTTGCCAGTTGTAAACCAAAATACCGTTGTGGCGATTCGACAATTCCGGTTTCAGCAACAACGCCGACTAAAGCAGATAGCGTAACGAAAAAGAAAACCCACAGAAACACAGCGTTAAAGTTGAACCCATTTGCCCCAATGGTATGCACTAGGGTAATGCCTAATAAGCCAACTCCCGCGAAAATATGCAGGCTACGCCAAAATTGCATCGAACCGGGGAGGGGAATTTTAATCTTCCAGCCGCGACTGCGTTTGCGGAGGGTTAATGCCATTTCAAGAAAGACGAAAGCTAGGGCAGTAAAGCCGGTAATTTGTTTGTATAAATTGCCCTGTAAAAGCTGGAGTAAATCGAAGGCGTCTTCCCGCAATACTTCGATATACATCGAACTTAGAGCAAAGGGAGTTAGCAGGGCAACACAAACAAAAGTTAGGATGATGAGGGTCGAAAAATTGGGCTTCATAATCGGTTTGTCTTCCCAAAAGAGGGATAGGTTCATCCCTCTTTTTAAATTAAAGAGAATTAGATATTATCCACGGGCAAATTGATAATAATACCCCCCATGACATCCCCCATTTCAAATTGTTTGTCGGGGTAGCGTTCTAAGTGAACGGGGTGCGTGTTGTGACAGCTAATACAAGCTTCAGCAACCGCTTTATCGGGATACACGGCAGAAAAATACTGTTGTCCGCCAATTTCTTGATAATCTTTGTAAGGTTCGCCTGTATCCACCACGGCTTGCATCGCGGTTTTTTCAAATTCGGTTTTGGGGGCTTGGCTATCGTTGATATTCCAAGGAGAAATCAAGCCGTAGGTAAAAAGCCCTTCTTCGGCGGCAATTTCTGACCCTAAACGGAACATTTGAGCGGGTAAGGGAATACCGTCAGTTTGTTGCCAAGTTTCGGTGGCTTCAGCCGGAACAACACCGTCGTCTTTTTCTTTGCCTTCGAGGGTTTTTAAGCGGTTAACAACGTGTTTGGTATAGGCGGTTCTATCTGCGAGTAAAACCGTGTGAATATAGTCGGCTACCACTTCAGGAGAAACGCCTGCTGCGGCTTGGGGGGCTCCACTACCACCATTGCCGCCACAGGAAATAATGGTTAAGCAAATGGTGAGGGATAAAGCAATTAAAGCAACGGTTTTGGTTTTGAGGTGTTGCCACCAATAAGATGCAGTCATCATCGTTGAATTTCCTTGTAAAAAGATGAGCAAATGTGATAAAAGCTTGGGTTTACTGACTTGTTCTGCGTTTTTCGAGATCGCGGACTAATTCAAAGGTTTTTAACTCTAAATGTGGGGGCTTATCGAAGTTCGCTTCGACTAAATCATCGTCAAAGATGCTGTTGTAAGAATACTCGACCCCATGACAATTGAGACAGACTTCTTTGACCATGCGATCGCGCGGTAAAAGAGTATAAGTGTTGTTGTGATTGACTAATACCGTTTTACCTCGTTCTTGACGCGGTAAGTGGCAAGTAGCACAAGTTACAGATTCCGTACTGGGTCGAATTAAGTCTTTTTGCTTGGCAAAAATTTTAGCGTGTCGCGAGTTTTCGTAGTTCAAGGAATGGGAGTCATTGTGGCAAGATAAACAGGAATCCACTGATGCTTGTACCGTATTTACCGAGTGAACGTTGTGACAAGCATTACAATTCATGAATTTATCTTGTGCCGATTTTTTCATCGGCAACTTTGCCATAGCCGGGGTGAGGGGCGATAAGCCTTCATGGATTCTAATCCCATGCTTTCCCCAACCAAAAGTTTCCACGGCAAATTCATGACAGCTTTGACAACTTTCGAGGGTGGGTTGAGCAATAAATTGTTTGGTTTTTTCGTCTTGATGACAACTCGAACAATTGACTTGTGCCAAGGCGTGAGCGCTATTTTGCCACTGTTGGTCTATTTTTTGCAGTTGTGCTTCTGTGACAGAATTGGCACTCGCGATCGCGCCCCCAGGATATAACCAAATTAGCACCGCTAACCCCAAGGCTAGAATTGGTTTCACGATCGTCCCTCCAAAAACTCGTCGCTTAAATCCGGTTTGGGTGCGGTTTCCACGGTGGCTGTCACGGTGCGTTGGGGTAAACCGGGTTCGGGTAGCATGGGTGGTTCATCGAGGTGTTGGCGGATAAAACCCGTTGAAATCGAGCGATGATCGTGGAAGTTGTGACAACCCGCCGTCCAACAACCATCAGGAGAAAAGCCCGTATGACTGGCTAATTCGCCTTCAATTAAACCTTGATGACAAGCCATACATAAATCGGGTTTGAGATGAACGCCACGCCCAAACATATAAACGTGTTCTTCGTGACAAGCCGTGCAAGTTAGCACATCAACACGAGTTAATAATTCCGCCCAACGCGGATCGCGAAACTTCTTAGCACCGTGGGCATCTTCGGCTAATTCGGCTTCGTGACAACGATTACAAGTTTCGTTAGAAACAGGTTTAAATCCTTCGTGGCACGAATTACAAGAAACCTCAAACAGATAATGACCATCTGAGGTTTCTCCGGGCAAGAAGATGCTGCGTTGGTCGAGGGAAAAAGCCGCACCGAACCAAATACAAAGCAGAATGACAACGCCAATGATGGCAGTGCGTAGCGAAAGAATTTTGAAGGCAGAGAATTGACCAGATTGGCGCGTCATAGTTTACCCAAAAATCCGTTGAGTAAAATAAGGTAGTGCTGATGCTTTACGGAAAAATACAATCAAGTGCTGACTCCTGAATGAGCATAAAAAATTTATTTCTTGCTTCAGCCTTAAGAATAAGCTAAGAGGTTAAGAATCGGGCTTCATTTTGTCCGCCATTGCTTGAGCATCGAGATTCAGATCTTCGGCGGAATAGTCAGCACCATCAAGCATTATCTCGGTAATTGCACCGTAAGCATCAACCCAAGCTTGTTTAGTTTCCGGAGTCCAATCAGCCTTTAAAAATTGCTCAAAGGTCATTAATAAAGCATTCCCAACTAAGGGATAATGTTCGGGAAGTGCGCCGTATTTAACGTGCCGCGATCCTAAGCCTTTGAGGGAATCACTCAAGACTGCGGGTTTGCGAAGGTTTTCGACAACTAAGACCAAAGAAGCTAACAGCTTTTTGCTTTGTTCTTCCATGTTAGTGTTAGCAAACAAAGGCTTGGCTTCGGGATAAGTCGTGAATAAGTTGGTATAAAAGCTAGAGGCAAATTCATTGGCGTGAGGTTTGACTTTGCCAAAGCTTGTTTCCAGCAGTTCAACGTTTAGTGACATCGCTTTGTTGGGGTGAATTTTACGGTAGGTAAAAAAGTTATGGCAAAAAATTGGGCAGTTTATTTAACCCGAAATTCAGGAGATTTTGAGATTTATGGATTGGGGTTAATTTTTTAGCGACTGTTTTAATTTGCCACCTTAGTGTTGTACGCAAAAAAAAATTTTATTAATGTAAAAAGGAATACAAAAAACCTTGAATGTTTCCTTAATTGCATTGTAAAAATGCAAATTCTGCATTTGAGCAGCCCAGTTGAGTTGTCTCGATGCCACAACAATCCCCTAGGGCGATCGCGCTCAAGGGGTGACAAGATAGCTAAAAGGATACAGGGTGTAGGGTATGGGGTGTGGGGTGTAGGGTGTTTGAGAGGCGATGTGTCGCACTAAGGCGGTAAACAATCCTTCTTTTGACGCTCCTCTCCCTAAAGGTGAGAGGATTCTTGGTTCACGGACACACCTTGCAATTATCTATCCTTTCGGTAATACTTAAACCAAATACCCGTAGAGTACTACTAAGTATCGAGCTTAATTTAGATAACCCCAGAGGGAGCCTGCTCCTCAAGCGTTTAGGTACTTACTAAGAGTGTCTAACACATCCGTTTCTCTCTTTCCCTACGTTCCTGTCCGCCCGACAGTAAGCTTGTCTTTAGTCTAATGATTGACTAATGTTTTTACTTTTCTGGTATCGGCACTCGTTTAAGCCCATGCGTTTTTCAAGAGGTCTTTCGCTCCTCACGTACTAGCATCACTTTACGTGATAGGTATCAATTGCTTGATTGGCGATATTCACGAATTTTCGCCTGTGCTAGACTACTTTTCTAGTATACACTCATGAGATAGAATATTCGGAAACCTTGAAAATCCCGATGGCAGGGGGAGGCTTGTAACCCTATTATCCGGTCAGAAAAATGCTTGGCAATCGTGGTTTACATAACTTCATTAATCAGCGATCGCGCTTGCCAAAATTTCGCTAACCCAGATTGCGTCTTCAGGTGCAAGGGCGGGTTTGACAGGTTGTGAGTAATCAATGGCTAGGTCAAATCTAGCACGCTCATACATCTGATTAAGTAACTGTTGTAGGTCTACTATGGGTTTTGATGCTGGTATAGATGCGTTCCTCAATCGCCACCCGATATTTAGGAACGATTTGAGGGGTAATGGCATCTGCTACCGCCACAATAAGTCGATTATGGACTTGATGCCATAGGTCTGGCAACTCCAAGTAGGGGTTCATTCCTGGGAATGGATTGTGCATTATTTTTTGCCTAAATCATGCCCCAATACTCTTATAGCTTACTGCGATAGTACTATTGATTGCTTGACAAAACCCAATGGAGCCAGTTTTTTGTTTCCCCCAAAGTTAGTTCAAGTTCTAAATCCAATCTAAATGTATCGGTTATTCCTGCTTGCAGTTTACGGTTGTTCCTGTGCTATTTAGGTAGTAACACAGTAACGTTCTCCCTTAGTTTAGTAATATGTCTGACAATTTCCCATCTTCGGCTCAACTTCCACCAACCAGCGCCATCCAAAGTCACTCTTTAACCGCCACCACCGAACACTGGTTTGAATATCCGGTGCGGGCACATCCTCACCACAGCGATTATGCAGGGGTGGTTTGGCATGGTAATTACTTAACTTGGATGGAAGAAGCACGGGTAGAATGCTTACGGTCTATTGGGATCGAGTATGCTGACTTAGTGGCGATGGGATGTGAATTACCCGTAGTTGAACTCTCTGTGCGCTATCACCGTCAGCTTCGCATGGGTCAGACGGCGATTGTCAAAACCCGGATGACAGATATGGACGGAGTCCGCATCTATTGGGATTACCAGATTCAATCGCCCGATACCAAAGAACTCTATGTAACCGGTCGGGTGACGTTAGTGGCGGTTGACCGGGAGAAAGGCAAGATTTTGCGAAAATTACCGTCAGCCGTCAAAGATGCACTCGTGAAGCTTTCCCTTTAGTGTCTGTGATAGTTTACGACTCACTATGATTTGTCAATTATGTGAACGAGAGGTTGAGCGTTTAACTATTCATCACCTAATTCCTCGACAGAAGGCAAAGAAGAAAAAAGTCGAGACAATTCCCACTGCGATGATTTGTTCAGCCTGTCATCGGCAGATCCATTCTCTGTTTGATAATACTCACTTATCCCAAGAACTCAATTCTTTGGAAAAGCTAAAAAATGAACCTCAAATGCAGAAGTTTTTAATCTGGGTGCAGAAGCAAGATCCTTCTAAACGGGTACGAGTGCATCGTCAACATTTCTAGAGCTAGAGTGTTGATTGCCAGGAATCAGGAATCTATAAAACAGCAGTTGATTCTCCAAGGCGCAACGCGATCGCGAAAAACCCAATATCTTCGGTACAATCTCAAGGGTAATGGTTTATCCTCAACGCTTGTGAGTTCTCATCCCACCAACCCAATCCAGACTCATCCAGACTCAGCCGCCCCCAACTCCATATTCCCCGGAGAAGTCTTTGCCAAGACGGCTGAGTTTGATCTTTATATCCGGCAACTCTTACCGCGATATGATGAAATGCTAGAGGCGATCGCACGCTGTATTCCGCCTCAGGCGAAACGTATACTGGATTTGGGTTGTGGGACTGGCGAATTGAGTTTCAAGGTACTCCAGCGCTATCGAGATGTCCAAGTCGTCGGCGTGGATTATTCTCCCCGGATGATTGAGTTTGCCACAGCCAAACTAGAGACAGCCGGATATCGTCAACGGTGGATGGGTATTGAAGGAGATTTTGGCGATTGGGCAAATCATCAGTTATCGGTGGGAGAGGGTTTTGATGCTTGTATTTCCTCTCTAGCTATTCATCATTTAACCGATGAAATGAAGGTAAAACTGTTTACCAAAATTCGGGAAAGCCTTAACCCGGGCGGTGTGTTTTGGAATGCTGATCCGGTTGTCCCTGAATCACCCATTTTGTCAGAAACCTATAAGAAAATTCGCGAGGAATGGTGTATACAACAGGGAACTACGTTAGCCGAAGTCAGGAAGAAAACAGGCAAAAGTATCCCCTATGGTTATTCTCAACCCGATCAACTAGCAACATTAGAAGCCCATCTAGAAATGTTAAAAGCGGCTGGATTTGAAAGTGTAGCCGTACCTTGGAAATATTATGGGTTAGCGATATTTGGTGGAAACAAACCATAGGGTAGAGGTAGCAGGGGTTGTAGAGACGCCTCCATCTCATCAAAACTCATAGGTCAGGTTCAAGTCCTGCGGCTCGCAATTGTGCGGCTAATCGCTCTGCTTTTTGACGTTCTTGTTGGAGTTGTTCTTCCGCAACAATTGCCCGATTTTGGGCAGCTTGTAACTGTTGCTGCACCTCTAGATAATCAGCAAACGGTTGACCGTCAGGGCGGTAAATCACTAATGTTTCTTCAGTGAGTTCAAAGCGAATTCCCAACCGCGAGGAAACCCAACCATTCATCTGATCAATGACATCGAGCCACGATTCTGAGCGCATCCATCCCATTAAGCGATTTTTATAGGGATCGTAGAGATAGTATTCTTCGACTCCATAGCGATCGTAAAATAACAACTTCCGGTTCATTTCCTTGCGCGTGTTTCCTGGAGAAAGAATCTCAAACACAACCTGGGGAGCGATATCATTTTCTTGCCACTGCTGATAAGAACCTCTGTCTACTTTAGGCACTCCAAACACGATCATCACATCTGGGGCTTGACGCAATTTGTTATTCCCTTCCTCCGGATACCAAATTAAGTCTCCCGCCACGAAAACATTATTGTCTGAGGCAAATAACCAAGCTAAATTATAATAAATGGCGTTAATCCAGCGAAATTGAATCGTATTATCTGCCATCGGTTGTCCGTCACTATCAGGATAAATGATTTCGCTAGCGGTTTGGGACAGCAGTTGTGTTGTCATAGTTGCTTTTCAATTAGCTGTACTACTGTGTATTTTATGGCTGTTTTTATATTATAATTAGCAAAAGTTTAGTTATAGCAGTAGACACATCGATTAGGACAAGTAGAGACGTTCCGCCGGAACGTCTCTACCATAAGATGTGTCCTAACTTGTGTCCTTACCGAAAAAGGGGTAGTTAACCCGAATTTAGTATTAGTTGGATTTTTGGGATCTACCCAAATCGATAATAGGCTCGCATCCCTTACTAGGAACTACGAATGCCTGGAATATGATTTATGGACTTTCCTCCCCTTCCGGAAGTGGTTCGGGAAAATCGGGTGTCTCGTTATTACCAGGGGATGCAGTTGGTGCAGGTGTAGGCTGTTCACTTAATGTGGCAAGTTGCTTGACTTGATCTTTGTGCTCCTGCGGTGCGAGAGAAACCGCCGTGGTAAATAAAGGCTTAGCTTCTTCCGTTTTCCCTTGTTGGCGGAGAATTAGTGCTTTAGCCAATACCGGGCGAAAATCTTGGGGGTTTTCTTCGATCAGTTGATCATAAATGGTGAGGGCTTCTGTAAAACGTTGTTGACTCAGGTAGACTTCACCTAACAAAAGTTGGACGGAACTCACATCCACTCTACCGGGTTGAGTCTGATTCTGTTGTCCGGCATTTTTGATCGTATCTTGCAATAAACCAATTGCCGCTTCTGGACGGTTTTGCTGAATATACAGGGCGGCTAATCCTTTCAAGGCATTGATATCTCCGGGCTGTGAGGCTAAAATTTGACGGTAGGCTTGGGCTGCACCTTCGCGATCGCCTGTTTGTTCTTTCGCTTGAGCTAGCAACACCCCAAATTCCGGTTGGTCAGGATTCAGTTCAGCTAAGGCTTCTAGGGGTGCGATCGCGCCTTGAACATCCCCTAGCCGCAGTTTTGCCTCTAATAATCCCCGCAACGCGGTTTGATTTTGCGGTTCTCGCTGTAAAACCAGTTGATACCCTTTGGCTTGGTCTTCGAGTTGAGTTTGCTGTTCTGTTGATAGGCTGGGTTGGGTATTCGGTGTGGCGACAGCAGAAGGCTGATTGCTCTCTAGGACAGTTCCCAACAGAGGAATAATTGATACACCTACTAATGCTAAAACTGCCAGCCCTAACACGACTTTGATCCAAACCCTGCGTTTTTGAGACACAAAAATTCCTTGAACTCTACTGACATTATGAACGCCTTGCCGTCTTTTGTGCCTCCTCAGTAGAGATTTCTGCTATCTTAATTAAGATGAAACGATATCTGAACGTACTACAGTTGTTCTGGAGTACTGCCCTCGCCGCTGAGCTAGAGTATCGCCTCAACTTTCTGATTGCTGCCTTAAGCAGTCTAGGAAACTTAGTGGGCAGTGTATTTGGGTTATTTTTGTTTTACCGCACGGGCTATACCTTTCAGGGCTGGAGTTGGGAAGAAGCCTTAGTGATTCTGGGGATTTTTACCTTTCTGCAAGGGTTTGCGGCGACGCTGCTGAGTCCTAATCTCAATCGCATTGTCAACCATGTCCAACAGGGTACCCTGGACTTTATCCTGCTTAAGCCGATTAGTTCTCAATTTTGGCTGTCATCGCGCACCCTGTCTCCTTGGGGATTGCCCGATTTAATTTTTGCTGGAATACTTCTAGGATATGCAGGTGAACGCCTTGAGGTCAGTTGGTTTAATTACCTCTTGGGCGCAGTTCCCCTGTTTTTTGGTCTGATCAGTCTTTACAGCCTCTGGTTTATACTCGGAGCCACGAGTATTTGGTTTGTCAAAATTTACAATGTGACTGAAGTGCTGCGCGGGTTTTTGGAAGCTGGGCGTTTTCCGATGGTGGCTTATCCCGCCGTTTATCGATTTTTCTTTACCTTTGTCGTCCCTGTGGCGTTCTTAACTACGATACCCGCAGAGGTGATGCTTGGTCGCGGTGAGTTGGTCTGGGTGGTTGGTGCTGCTATTCTGGCATTAGGATTACTGCTAGCTTCAGGTATCTTTTGGCGGTTTGCCCTACGGTTTTATACCAGTGCGTCGAGTTAATTAGGGGAATGTCATTCGTCCTTTATCAAGGAATAGGGAACTTTTAAAGGAAAAACAATGCGATCGCAATGGGACTGTTTACTACAAAATTTAGGCGAATGGCAAGGCTCATTTACCCGCTTCTCGCCACAAGGAGAACCGTTGACGGATACGCCAACGGTTGTCAGCTTGGAGGGACTCAATCAGAATCAAACGGTGCGCCAGGTGATTCGTCGCTATCCCCCTGATCGCGCCGTAGAGGAAACGGTCTTAGAATACAGTTCCTTAGCCAGAAGTGTGCTAGTCTTCGAGACGGGCGCTTTTTCTCAAGGCTCAATGCAGTGGGGTCCTTTTTCCGAATTTGGTGCTGAATTAGGCTTAATTGCCGGAAATCGTCGCCTGCGGTTAGTGCAACTCTACAATAAAGAAGCTCAACTGTCTCAGTTAACCTTAATTCGGGAAAAACGCGCCGGAACCGATACCCCAGAACGTCCCCCCCTAACTGTTGATCAATTACTGGGAGAATGGCTTGGCGAAGCCATCACCCTCTATCCCGACTGGCGTTCGCCAGATACCTATTCCACCCAACTCACGATTGAACGTCAAGACAGCAACCACCTCATCCAACGGCTAACCTTTGGCGTTGGTGAATCCGTTCAGACCCTAACCTCCAGTGCTAGAATTGACGGAGCAATACTTCATTTCCAGGACGGCGCATTACCCGTTCAAGTGGTACTGCTTCCCGATGGCGCGTCTTCTAACTGTCCATTAACCATTAAATCTGGTCACAGTTTCGTCCTAGAAGTCGGTTGGTTAGTCGAACCCAACCTACGCCAGCGACTGATTCGTCGCTATAGCGATCGCGGATCTTGGGTGAGTTTGACGTTAGTCAGGGAGCAACGAGTCAGGAACCCCATAGCTGAAGCTAGGGGCTTGTAGATTGCCCGACTCTTTGAGCGGGAAGGAAGTAAGCCCACCTGACCAGAAGACCAGAGAAATCTGGTAGCCGTTATTAGGAAGAGTTCAAGTTCTCACCTGGGAATGCGTGCCAGTTCCAAGCTGCTGAAACCTCAGCATTAAACAGGTCTACAAGGGTTAAGCCAGTGTGTTGAGGAAAGTACCGCCTAATAACTACTTCGAGGCAAACTTCCACCCCGTAAGGGAGATATCCAACTCATGTTTATCCTAGTTGTAGACAAAAACAGAAAACCAATTAACCCCTGCCATCCATCACGGGCAAGGAAGTTCTTGAAGCAGGGGAGAGCCGTTGTACTCAGACGCTATCCCTTCACCATCATGATGCTTGACGTTGAAGAAAAGGAGGAATCAGAACAACAGGAATATCGAATCAAATTAGACCCCGGCTCGAAGACGACGAACCCTTAATTATCACTGCTACGGGGCATGGCACCCGTCAGATGTGTGGTACTGATCGATATGGGTTCCCGACTCGCCATCGGTCAAATATAACAAATTACCAACCCCAATTTTTCGGTGAAAAATCTTGCGTAAGCAGTTATCAATGATCATTATCAGTGGTTGCTGCTAAACCTATCGCTCACCACCCTAAAAAATAATCAATCATGACATCATTAATCTAGGCAACTTTCACGTTTATCGAACTTGGCGAGAAGACCCCAACTAACCCTCGACAGGTATAGTTGGGGAAAATGTTAAAGTAATCGGTAGACCCTTACTATCTAATAGTAAGTAGTTACCCAGCGTCACAGTACCCAGGAGGGAGGGTGAATATGTGGACAGTCTTGGCGAACCAATTTTTAGGGTCATATATTCCTCATGGACATTGTTATCTTTGGCAGCCAAGACTGGTATGGCTTCATCTATTGTCTGATTCGTTAACCGCACTGGCTTACTATTCGATTCCGGTAACCTTAGTGTACTTCGTCCACAAGCGACAGGATTTGCCCTTTGACTGGATGTTTTGGTTGTTTAGTGCCTTTATCTTGGCGTGTGGTACTAGCCATATTATGGACGTGTGGACGCTATGGCATCCCGACTATTGGGTCAGTGGAGTCATCAAAGCAATCACCGCGATCGTTTCCCTGTCTACAGCCGTACTGCTGGTACAATTAATTCCCAAAGCCCTAGCATTACCCAGTCCGGCTCAACTCGAAGCCGTTAATCGCCAACTTGAACAAGAAATCAGAGAACGCAAAACGGCAGAAACACAATTACAGCATACCCTAAAACGCCTCACCTTTCATGTGGAAAATTCTCCCTTGGCGGTAATTGAGTGGGATAGTGACTATCGAATCCAGCGCTGGTCTCCACAGGCAGAACAAATGTTTGGCTGGACAGTTGAGGAAGCCGTAGGTCGGCAGATTAATGAGTTGCAACTTATTTTTGACGACGATAGGGACGCGGTAAACGTGGTCATGAAGAATTTATTTGACGCGAGGACTCCCCGTTGTATTTGTTGCAATCGCAACTACACTAAAGAGGGTTCGGTCATTGATTGTGAATGGTATAATTCAGCGCTTTGCGATGATGACGATAATTTAGTCTCAATTTTGTCCTTGGTTCTGGATATTACCAGTCGCAAGCAAGCGGAAACTGCGCTTGTGCAAGTCAACGCGGAATTAGAACATCGAGTTGAAGAACGAACCACTCAATTACAGCAACTTAATCAGGATTTAGAACAGGAACGCCAGCAACTCCGACAAATTATTACCGTTGCACCCGTGGCGATGGCTATGTTTGATCGTCAAATGCGCTATTTGGCTCACTCTCAACAGTGGCTCACCGCTTATGGTTTAAACGAAAAATCCCTGATCAATCGGTGCCACTATGATATATTTCCCGATCTACCAGAACCTTGGCGAGAAGACCATCAACGGGCGTTACAAGGAGAAATTATTACCAAGAGTGAAGATGTCTGGCAACGGGCTGATGGTAAGACAATTTATGAACATTGGGCAATTCATCCCTGGTATACCCCAACTGGGGAAGTAGGCGGAATTGTACTTGCCTGTTTTCCAATTAATGAGTTAGTAGAAGCGCGAGAAGCGGCTTTAGCAACGGCACGGCTCAAGTCTAAATTTCTGGCAAATATGAGTCACGAAATCCGCACTCCGATCAACGGTGTCTTAGGGATGATGCGGTTACTCTTGCAAACGCATCTAAACCCGCAACAAGTTAATTACACTCGAACGATCGAAAGCTGTGCTAAACATCTGCTCACGGTGATTAATGATATTCTTGATGTTTCTAAACTAGAAGCCGGTAAAATGCTTTTGGAGCAGATCGACTTTAGCTTAGACAGTTGCCTGGATTCTGTGATTGATGTCTTAGCGGTACAGGCAGAGGCAAAGGGTTTAGAATTAGCAATCCTGGTTGAACCTAATGTTCCTCGGCAGTTACAGGGTGATCCAGGACGTTTACGTCAGATTCTGTTGAATCTGGTGGGTAATGCAATTAAGTTTACGGATGCAGGGGAAGTTGTGGTGCGGGTAGCGGTCAGTGGGCATCAACCCACAGATACCTTATGTCAATCTTCGATTACACTGCGATTTGCTGTTACTGATACCGGAATTGGCATTAGCGCGGCTGATCAATCCAAGTTGTTTCAAGCATTTTCCCAAGTCGAGGCTTCAACAACGCGACGCTATGGGGGAACGGGTTTGGGACTGATGATTTGTCAGCAACTGGTTGAGTTGCTGGGGGGTAAAATTGGGGTTAAGAGTGAGATAAGTCAAGGCTCAACGTTTTGGTTTACCGTACCCGTTAAGACACAACCGCTACCGCCCGCCCAAGCTGTTCCCTGGGCACTACGCCAGCTCAAAATCTTGGTAACAGCAGAAAATGCGACAACTCGCCAAACCGTGCGATCGCTTGTGGAAGCCTGGGGGATGCAGATTGATGAAGCCACGGATAGTACCAGTACTATGGATACCTTACGGAATGCGGTGACGCGATGCCATCCCTATGATGTAGCTATTCTGGATTTGCAACTCCCTGGGAGTCAGGGTGAATGGATTGTGCCGATGATTCGCTGTAATCCCAGTTTGGCTTCCACTAAATTGATTGTGATGACAACGATGCATCAACTCGATGCGGTGCAAGAGTTGGAGTCGATGGATATTTTGGGCTACCTGATTAAACCCGTGAAAGCGTCACAGCTATGGGAGAGTCTATTGGGTGCGGTGACGCCTGAGAAAGATCTGGAGAATTGGCAAGCCATTATCCATCAACCCACTCGTCTTAATCACCCGTCCAACTTGAAAATTTTACTGGTTGAAGATCATCCAGTGAATCAAACTGTGATTCTCAACCAGATGCAAATGCTGGGTTATGAACCTGAGTGCGCCAGTAACGGCTCAGAGGCTCTGGCTAAATTACAAGCCCAATCTTACGATATTGTGTTTATGGACTGTCAGATGCCTGTCTTGGATGGTTATGATGCCACTCGTGAGTTACGACGCCAAGAAGGGTCAAATCGTCATACGATTGTGATTGCTTTAACGGCTAGTGCCATAGAGAGCGATCGCGAAAAATGTTTGGCGGTGGGGATGGATGACTTTCTTACTAAACCCTTTGAGCAAGCTACCTTACAGGCAATGATCGAACGTTGGGCAAAGTCAGGGGAAGCAGAGGGAGCAGAGGGAGCAGAGGGAGCAGGGGGAGCAGGGGGAGCTGGGGAAGAGGAAATTAATTTGAGTCGTTTGGCGTCTACAGACTTCTACCTTGATGACACATTGTTCGATACAGAACGTCTAGAGGTGATCTCCAGAGGTCAAATCATCCTGCAAAAGCAACTCATACAAGCCTTTATGAAACATACTCAACCAGGACTCGAACAAATGTATTATGCTCTCCAGATTCAAGATTTCGAGATGATTGAGCAACAAGCGCATCGGCTCAAGGGTGCGAGTGCGAATATTGGCGTGCGACTCATTCCCAAAATCGCCGCCCAATTAGAGCAACAGGCGCGGGACAAAAGCTTAATCGGTGCAAATGAGCGACTGGATTCCTTAAAACGACAATTAGAGAAAGTGCAAACGTTTCTGCTTGGCACAGTAAATTTGAGGTAGGATGGGCAAGATGAAGCAACGTCTATGTAGGGACGGGTTTAGGGATCAATCTTGATTATTTCCCTTGATTGGGATATCAAACCAGCCCTCTTGCCACAATCTGTCCAAACAATCTTCATTCGATAATCTGTAGCTCGCACATTTTGATCCGCTTGCCAGACACCCAGTCTGCCAAGTTGCGATCGCGTCTGAAGCAGGTTCTTGAACTGGATTAGGATAGCCATTCATCAATGTCTTTTGAGCGTGTTGCTTCAACAAGTTGACGCCAAATAGACAAGCCAGACTTGCCCTAACTATCTAGAAGCAATGGGCAAGAAAACGTTTTTAGGACAGTCGAAAAAAAATGAGGCAGTATTCCTCACTCACAATTATTTCTTATCTCATCGGTCCGACGCTAATTATCTTCAGCCATATCGGCTCGTTGCTAGTTCTAGTGACTGGCTTATCGTGGGGCGCTCTGATATGGATCATATTGTTATATGTAATCCGTATGCTGGCAACGACGAGCATCTACCATCGACTGCTCACCCACAAAAGCTATCAGGCTCCTGCTCCAGTTCTATGGGTGGGATGTATTGTGGGGGCGGCGGCGGGGCAGATGGGTCCTAGTTGGTGGAAAGCGCACCATGTAGCCCATCATCAACATGTTGAGCAAGATCTCGATCCCCATTCCCCCTATACACCGATTCAGGGGATTGGAGGATTCTATTGGTCTCAAGGGGGTTGGCTCTTATCCCCCCGGTTCTTTCCTGACAAGCTGCCGATGGATGTTGAGAATGATGCCATTTTAAGGTTAATTGACCGTTTGCACTTTATCCCTTTAGTAGCACTTGGGGCGATTTCCTATTTCATCGGTGGTGTCGAATATCTCGGTGCATTTTTTCTCAGCACAACTCTGCTTTTCCATGGCGTGCAAACCGTCAACTCCCTTTGCCATATTGTGGGTAAACAACCGTTTATCACCGACGATCTCAGTCGAAATAATCAGTTGGTTGCATTTCTAACTTTGGGTGAAGGCTGGCATAATCTCCATCATGCTTTTCAGTCCTCCAGTCGCCATGGTATCACTATTCGTTCGGGAAAGATTGTCTATCTTCCAGACCCCACATTTAGCTTCATTAAAATGCTTGAGTTCCTCAAGTTAGCGTCAAAGCTGAGACTGCCGACTGAAACCAATCTTCTGGCGCGTTCTAAGGAGCAAAGTTTTCCGCATTTAGAGTTGCTAGCTGCTGTAAAAACCTCGGTAGATTCTTAACGGTTGAATATTAACTAGACACGGCATTTGCGGTTGATATAAATAGCAGAGACTTAGCCGGCTAAGTCTCTACAATATTGTCGCTGAAAGTTAACTCACCACCGACGGTTGTTTACTAAAGAACGCTTCGCGCACTTGTTCCGCCATTTGGGAAGGCGTTAACCCTAAAGCGGCTTTCGATTCATCGGGTTTAGCATGGTCTACTAACTTATCAGGTACACCAAACCGCTTCACTGGCACCAAAACATTATTGTCCGATAACGCTTCAGTCACGGCTGACCCAAAGCCCCCCATTAAGCACCCTTCTTCTAAGGTGACAACCTTACCAATTCGCTGCGCTAGGGGCAAAATCAACTCCGTATCCAAAGGCTTGACAAAACGAGCATTAACCACGGTTGCTTCAATTCCGTGTTCGCTCAAAATCTCCGCCGTTTGCAATGCCGGATAGACCATGGAACCATAGCCAATCAGCAGTATATCATCGCCATTGCGGAGAATTTCCCCTTTGCCAATGGGTAGCGCTTCCCATCCTTCCTCCATTAAGGCAACTCCATAACCATTACCCCGTGGATAACGCATAGCAATGGGTCCATCGGTGTAATTCACACCCGTCACTATCATCCGTTGCAGTTCAGCTTCATCTTTGGGTGCCATGATCACCATATTGGGAATGCAGCGGAGATAGGCAATATCATACATGCCTTGGTGTGTAGGACCATCGGCACCGACAATACCGGCGCGATCTAAGCAGAAGAACACGGGTAGGTTTTGGATGCATACATCGTGAATGATCTGGTCATAAGCCCGTTGTAGGAAGGTGGAGTAAATTGCCGCCACGGGTCGCATTCCTTCGCAAGCCAGCCCTGCGGCTAGGGTAACGGCGTGCTGTTCGGCAATTCCGACATCAATATATTGTTTGGGCAGTTTTTCCTGGAGTTTGGTCAACCCTGTCCCCGTCGCCATAGCGGCGGTAATGCCGATAATTTTGGGATTGTTTTCGGCTAATTTGACCAAGGTGTGGGCAAAGACTTTGGCATAGCTAGGGGGTTTAGGCTTGCTGGATGGAATTGCTTTGCCGGTGGCTAAATCAAAAGGGCTTTGGGCATGATAGCCGACTTGGTCTTGTTCTGCGATCGCGTAACCCTTTCCTTTGGTTGTCACCACATGCACCAAGACAGGACCTGAATAGGTGTGTGCTGCTTTGAACGTCGAAATCAAGTCTTCTAAGTTATGACCATCCACGGGTCCCATGTAGGTAAAACCTAGTTCTTCCAAAACCGCCCCTACCTTGGGTACAGCTAACCGCTTCATCCCCTCTTTTACCCGCTGCAATTCTGGGGTCAAGGATTCCCCAAACAAGGGAAAATGCTTGAACTGTTCCTCTAAATTATCCGCTAAGAACTGCATCGGCTTACTCAGGCGCACTTTGTTCAGAGAACGGGAAATCGCGCCCACGTTGGGAGAAATGGACATTTCATTATCATTGAGTACCACCAACAGTCGGGTGTTAGGTAAATGTCCAGCATGGTTAATCGCTTCTAATGCCATACCCCCCGTCAAGGCACCATCCCCAATCACCGCTACTGTCTTGAAGTTTTCCCCTTTGAGATCTCGCGCCAGCGCCATCCCCAAGGCGGCGGAAATACTGGTAGACGCATGACCCGCACCAAAGTGATCAAACTGATTCTCACAGCGCTTGAGGTAACCAGCAACCCCATCCTTTTGCCGTAGGGTGTAAAAGCGATCATAGCGTCCTGTAATCATCTTATGGGGATAGGCTTGGTGACCGACATCCCAAATCACCTTATCCCGATCCAAGTCGAGTGTCTGATATAATCCCAGGGTCAGTTCGACAACCCCTAACCCAGGACCTAAATGACCACCGCTTTTGGCTACAGTTTGCAGATGCCGTTCCCGAATTTGACGGGCAATTTCCTCAAGTTGACGAATCGACAAACCGTGTAGCTGGTTCGGATGGGTAATTTCACTGATATGCATATCGTCGTAATCTTCTTTAAATCTCTACTGGATATTATTTGTCTATTTGATAGTCTAAAGTATGTGATGTACCCAGCGCAGCCTGTTCCTTTGCTCTGTGTTGGAGGACGGCGTGGGCTTAGAGATGTCTTGAATAAGACACTCCGAGTTTTCCGGCAAGATGGAATTTGTCTAAACTCCAGTACCAAAAAGAGGGGGAGTAACTGTAGTTAACCCCCATGTAGTATGACAGGTTAGCAGGGACTGTCTACCTCTTGGGGATCTTCTGCTGCTATGGATCGGGTGCAGCGCCAATTACTCGGAAGTGCGGAGGGCCATCCCATCCGCAGGGCTTCTGGACAGACGCTGTGTATGGTAAGCTGACAGTCAATAAGCTGGAACCCCTCCTTTTCCACCTGCTTCATTGCCTGTTTTAATATCGAATCATTCTTAAATTCAATGGTCTGGTTACACTGAATGCACACCAGATGATGGTGATGATTAGGGAACGGCTGATTCAGTTCGTAGTGTTTATGTCCTTCGGCTAACTCCAATTCCCGCAGGATACCCATGCGAGCCATCAACTTGACGCTGCGATAAATTGTGGATAAACTAATTGGCTCTCCCCGCTTCTCCAGCAAATGGAAGAGTTCCTCGGCGCTGAGATGGTTTCCTCGGGGAAGGTTCTGAAAAACGTGGAGAATCGTTTCTCGCTGCGGCGTTAACCGCCAACCCCGGGAATTGAGTTCAGCTTTAAGTGAAGCGGCTGTGTACGGAGGCATAATCACCCTCTCAAAAAAACCCGATTATTGACAATGATAGTGACTGACGCTACCTATTTGCAAGAAAATCGGTTAATTGAGAATAAATTGCACGAACGGATTGGTCATAAGTCATTCATCATTCGTCCTGGGTTAGGGAACAGGGAACGGTAAGGTAGAATTTTGAGTTAACGCCCCCACCTCCCCTGCTTCCCTTTTGCGATCGCTGGAAACTACAATTGAAGTAGAGGGGCTTGCATGGTTCCCGTCATGGCAGGTATCAATTAAACAAAGAATATTGCTTTCCATGGGAAAAATCCTACCGATTAACTTTTGTCATGACCCTACCCTAGCTTAAGCAACGATTTTCTTGCTCCAGCCATTCTCTTCCCTCAAGCCAGATTGCTGTCACTGACCCCCAACAGCTCAGACAAGATAATGTCCAAATTCGATTCCTATTTAAGATGTTCTTTTTGTGGTAAGTTCTCGGAACAGGTTAATAAGTTGATTGCCGGTCCTAGCGTTTTCATTTGTGATGAATGTGTAGAACTGTGCAACCAAATTTTAGAGGAAGAACTGCTTCAATCTCATGAAGAAAGCCTCAACTACCCATCCTTAACCGCAGAGCCCCCTTATCCACAACCCGACTATTCCCCTCGTCAAACCCGGTATCACTTGCTCAAGCCGATTGAAATTAAACAAGCGCTAGACCAGTATGTCATTGGTCAAGATCAAGCGAAAAAAGTTCTCGGTGTCGCAGTTTATAATCATTACAAACGCCTTAACCTGGTTCAAAATAATTATGACTCCAGTGGATTAGATGACAACATCACCCTGCAAAAGTCCAACATCCTATTAATTGGTCCGACGGGTTGCGGTAAAACCCTTTTAGCTCAAACTCTCGCCAACCTGCTTAATGTTCCATTTGCCATGGCTGACGCCACAACGCTGACAGCAGCAGGTTATGTAGGGGATGATGTGGAAAATATCCTGCTGCGGCTTTTACAGGTGGCTGACTTCGATATAGAAGCTGCTGAGCAAGGTATTGTTTATATTGATGAAATTGATAAGATTACGCGCAAGAGTGA
The DNA here is from genome assembly GCF_046565525.1 of Coleofasciculus sp. NCBI lineage: Bacteria > Bacillati > Cyanobacteriota > Cyanophyceae > Coleofasciculales > Coleofasciculaceae > Coleofasciculus > Coleofasciculus sp. The sequence goes on from NZ_JBKHUP010000062.1 coordinate 46,942, forward strand.
AAATTCCTCAATGACGCGGGATGTTTCGGGTGAGGGCGTTCAGCAAGCCTTGCTGAAAATATTAGAAGGAACTGTGGTTAATGTACCGCCCCAAGGAGGGCGCAAGCATCCCTATCAAGAGTTTATTCAACTGGATACGAGTAATATTCTATTTATCTGTGGGGGGGCTTTTGTCGGGTTAGAGCAAATCATCGAGCAACGCATTATGAAACCTTCGATGGGCTTTGTTCAACCAAGTCAGACGCCTTCGCCCCAACTGTCTTCATCGGAATTGTCCAAACACTTAGAACCGGACGATTTAATCAAATTTGGGGTGATTCCAGAAATCATTGGGCGCTTACCGGTGATTACCGCTGTGGAATCCCTGAATGAAGACTCCTTAGTGGAAATCTTAACCCAACCCCGCAACGCCTTGGTCAAGCAGTACCAAAAACTCCTGAAAATGGATAACGTGCGCCTGGAGTTTCACCCAGAAGCCCTCCGCGCGATCGCACAAGAAGCCTTTCGCCGCAAAACTGGGGCTAGGGCGTTGCGGGGAATTTTAGAGGAGGTGATGTTAGAAGTTATGTACGAGGTGCCCTCGCGCAAAGATATTACCCGTTGCGCCATTACCCGCGAGATGGTTGAGAAGCGCTCCGCCGCCGAATTGTTAATCCATCCCTCTTGGTTACTTAATCCTGAATCAGCTTGAAGATAGGGAACGGTTGTATGTATGTAGGGCTTGCTGCACAACTCCCTCTGCTCCCCCGGCTAAGAGACGTTCCATGGAACGTCTCTACATTGCTTCCCCTGCTCCCTACCCCCACCACAAGACTTATTCAGCAGCCCCCAATTATTTAACCCAGCCTTGAATTTCCGTTGAAGTGAGTCCCCGTTCTAATTTGGCGCATTCTTGTTTGGTGGCGTCTAAGATATGTTGCATCGTCACGGGTTTGCCTTCATCAGCGGCAAAAAAGGCAGCATTCATGGCAATGGAACGGATATTTCCTCCCGTAGCTTGGAGTTTGCCTAATTTACCATAATCCAGTTTCCGAGTTGGGGTTTGTTTAGGAAACATTCTCTCCCAAATTTTGGCACGAGAATCGGCATCAGGATAGGGAAATTTGACAATAAAGCGGATGCGGCGTAAAAAAGCTTGGTCAACAGATTCTTTTAAATTAGTCGTGAGAATCGCTAACCCTTGATAGGCTTCCATCCTCTGCAGCAGATAGCTAACTTCTACATTAGCATGGCGGTCATGGGAGTCTTTGACTTGAGTGCGTTTGCCAAAGATGGCGTCAGCTTCATCAAATAGGAGAATCGCCCCACCGATTTCAGCGGCGTCAAAGATACGGCGTAGATTTTTCTCGGTTTCACCGATATATTTACTAATTACTGCAGATAGGTCTATGCGATATAAATCTAAGCGTAAGGCATTTGCCAAAACTTCCGCCGCCATGGTTTTCCCTGTACCACTTTGTCCGGCAAATAGGGCGCTGATACCCAAACCCCGATTACTTTTCTGGGCAAATCCCCATTCTGTATAAACTTTAACCCGTTGGCGCACCTGATTCACCATATCTTTGAGCAGTTTAAGTTCGGGTTCCGGTAGAACAAAATCATTCCAAGTGGCGGTGGGTTCTAAGCGTTGGGCTAAATCTTCTAAACGGGGGCGGGATTGGATGCGACAGATATCCCAGAGGTGGGAGGTGAGGGGTGAAGGTTGGGGTTGGGTGTCAGGGGGGGTTTTTTTACGCCCTTTGGCTTTGGGTTGGTTTTCCAGTTGGGCGATATCAGAATGGAAGGCGATGCAGGCGGCTTGGATATCGGTGTGGGTGAGGTTGAATTGGGCGACGATGGCGGGGATTTCCCCATTGAGTTGGGAGGCGGTTTCGCCTAGGTGGGTGTGCCAGAGGTGGAGTTGTTCGAGATGGGTGAGGGCGGGGATATCGTAGGTGATAAAGGGGCGTTGGGCAGAGGGGAGGCGTTGGGGGGAACTTCAGCAAAAATTGCTACACTGTATGCATATCTTGGCTTAGAGCGATTTGGCTTGGGGCTTCACTGGGTACAAATCAGGCTAACGCCCAATAAATCTAAAGCCTTTCTTTGTACAGGAGTAGGTTCGGTTACCTTGTCAAAGTCGAAATGAACACCTGGGATATTAGACTGAATTCGATTGTTAACAATTGTCCCTAAATCAGCTAACAAGGTTTGAAAGCTATGTACAGGTAAATTATCGGCTGTCCGCTTCTTTTGGGCTTTGGAAGAAGCTGAATTGCTCTTCATCGAATGGCTCACAATTCCTTCGCGTAACTCAAGGGCATTATCCCAATCATCTTCATCGAAAAGAATCGGGGCTAAACATCGGCGCATATGCCATTCCACATAGTACGCCAACATACATAAGAAAACATGGGCTTTGACTCTATCGCTGTTACGATGATAGATAGGGCGAACCTTTAAATCAATAGTTTTATAGCTGCGAAAGGCTTGCTCAACTTTGGATAAACTCTTATAGGCTTTGACAGTCTCTTCGGCATTCAAGATTTCTTCTCTTACGGAACTTCTCACCACATATAATCCATCTAATGTGGCTTCTTCATTGATACTTTCACTGTTTCTTTGGTAAGAAAAGCTATCGGGAGTTATCTGGATTTTGAAATGTTTAGATACACCATACTTATTGATGACTTCACCCACTCTCAGTCCAATTTCAGCTTCACCCCTTAATGGGCATCTTTGCCGCGATGTGGCGCTGACTATTTTATCTAGTTTTTGCTCCGTAGCTTGTAATAACTCTTCTCGGTTTCTCTTTCTTTCTTCAGCTAAAAAGGGATTCCGACAGGCGACTAATCTCTCTCCAGGATAGTCTTGGCAGGTAATTTCGGCTAAGTCTTTTTCATCAAAGAGAGACAGTTGAATGTACGACTGATTAACCAGTTTCCGGATTTGGCTTGAACGCAGGGCAGTTATCCAATCCACTCCTGAATTTTCCTTCAGGTCTTCTCGGATTCTCGCTTGTGTAATCATTCCCCTGTCCCCCACCCAGATTATTTTCTCTAATCCAAACCGTGAGCGGACTTTTTCTATTTGTTGCGTTAATGTGCTGGGGTCGGCTGTATTTCCTTCAAATACTTCTACAGAAATCGGACATCCTTGGGCGTTACACAATAATCCAAATACGATTTGCAGTTTTCCTTTTTTCTTGTCTCTATTATATCCGAATTTTGCCAAAGGACAAGTCTTTCCTTC
>NZ_JBKHUP010000063.1:0-49912 GCF_046565525.1 Coleofasciculus sp.
GGTGAAGAAATGGGCTTAAATCCTTGTCTGGTAAGGTTTCTGCTATTCGCAATCACGCCTTTTGTGAGAAATGCGGGGCAATGTCAATCATATCTCTAACTATTTTGGTGTAGGTGAGTTCTACAATCAGGGGGTTCTTCAAGTCCAAGGACAAGTAACTAATTTTTCTTACCTGCTTCCTTCAACGACTCTTTATTACCCTTCACTTGCAAAAATTTAGTTTTTGACTCATCCGATACGGTGGGTTTGACGGGGAAGTAACCCAGACTAGGAACTTCTTCGCTCACATAAGTCAAGTAATAGTTAACAAACCCTTCTACTTCGGGTCGTTTCCGAATCGCTTTGGCGTCTACATAAATGTATAAAGGACGAGTTATCGGATACCCTGACAGGAAAGGGTCTACTTGATCGATTGCGATCGCCTTCAATTTGTCTCGGTTTTGTTGGTAGGAGCCATACTCTAAAAAGCCAACCATGTAAGGATTGATTAAAGCTTCCGAGTGCAACTGCTCCACAAAGTCATAAAACACCGTATTGGGAGCATTCATCAGTGGGCTGGCGTTCCCCTTGAGGATAGCTTGGGCAAACAAATCAACTGCACCTCCAGCACCAGCTCCAGATGGAACAATGCGTTTAATCAGCTCGTTTGGCCATTTGGGATTGACATCTGACCACTTTTGAGCGGTGAATACCTTTGCCAGTTCGTCGCGTGTCAAACTATTGGGGACGAAATTATTCTGAGAACTAACGACAATAGTCACGGCATCAGTGGCAATTGGAAAGCCTATCGACTCAACACCTGACTTGGCACAGGCGGCTGACTCCTGACTAGTAATCGGGCGAACCGCACTGACAATATCTACCTTTTTCTCCTCGCAAAATAGCTTGAAGCCAATGACCGTATCAATACCAGAGAGATTAATCTTGTTGGGGTAGCCGTCTTCGATAAAACGTTGAGCAATAGCCTGATTAATCGGCAAAACGACCTGACTTCCTGATATCGCAAGTGTTCCCTCCAGTTCCAGGGGTTTTACCTCCGGCAGCACAATCCCCTGTTTAGCGGAATCTTGGGTTGAAGGGAGTTTAACTAATTTCCTCTCGACTGTCTGAATACCCAAGTTCTCTTTTGAAGATTTGTCCGTACTGGCAGACCCATCAATATTTATTTTTGAGGTTTTTGATTGATCAAAACAGGCTGTTAATAGTAAAACTGTGCTGAGCAAAAGCAAGTGATTTCTGTGATTTTTGGTTCTAGTTATCCTTATCCTGATTAATGACATATATTATCTTCCCACTTGCACTCGGCGACCATTATTTTTTATCAACTGATTCATATCTTCCTTAATTCCTTTAGCAACTAAAACCATTTTTTTGCGTTCTTCGATATATTCAATGAATTCTGAGGCAAATTTGTTGTTAGATTCGATTGCTTCGATAATCTCTTTGACGGGAATCACTACAACTTCAACCTCTTCATTGGCGACGGCTGTAATTGGACTGACCTCTCCTGGAAAGATAGCCATTTCACCAAAAGCTTCGTTAAGTTCAAGCTCATCCACTACCTTGCGGTCACCTTTTTCATCCTTTAGGTAAGCCTCTCCTGTACCCTTGAACATAATATAAAGCCCCTCATCTTCTTTGCCTTCCTGAATAATTAACTCTCCCTTGCCGTAGGCTTTAAATCTAGCTCGTTCCGTCAATTTTTCAATCTGATTATCATTAAGCGTTAGAAAATAAGGCAGTGAGCGCAAATAAGTTACTAATTCCTCTTTGCGGTTATCGACTACTTGAGGAATTCGGCTAGGCACTCCTTGTTTAGTATCGATGTCGTACTGCACTTGAATTGGATAGGGAACGGTAAAACCATAACGTTTGGTCAGATAGTAAAGTCGGTATTTGAGTTGCCCAGAAACAATAGGATCTTTTTCAGGCAGCACTTGATACAAAAGGTTGTAAGTGATACTGGAGTCTCCGTAGGAACTAACCTTAGCAAGACCTTCGCCTTCAATCAGGTCTATACCCTCCAGCAAGCTATTTAATGCTGGAATCACTTCATCAGGAGAATCATCATAAGAAAAGCTGGCAGAAATATTTTTCCAGATAGCTCCCTGACCGTAATTAATAATGCTTGCCTTCGACAAAACCCCATTGGGAACGTTGAATTTCATGAAAGGAGTTGCTATCGTGACCGACCACCAGTTTTGCTCGAGTACCCGCCCCTGCTTTCCGTCTAACTCAATCCAGTCACCTGTTCTGAACGGTTTAGCAAATAACAGTAATAATCCTGACACCAGGTTACTGAGGGTATCTTGTAAAGCTAGGGCAATTACTGCTGAAGCTATCCCTATACTGCTGCCCAAACCACTCAAACTGATATTCCAAACTCCATTGAGAATGTGATAGCCAATGGCTAAGATCACTACAGCCCTAGCTACTTGAAAAAACAAGCTAGGTACATGAATTTGCCATTTAATGGGTTGCTTTTTTGTAGTCAACAAAGCGTTGATTAAAGAAAGTCCCGCTACAATAACGGCAACCCAAGTTAAGGTTTCCACAAAACGTGTCCAGGAATCTTTGCCCGTGACGCTCAAAAGCTGCCGCATTACCAATAGCACGGCTAAGGGCGGTAACAGATACTCGCGCACCTGACGTAGACCAACGGCTAAGGGGTGCTGCTGCCGTTCCAACCTTGAGGCGGCTTCACCAAGCAGTATACCAAACAAGGGAAATCCCAGCCCCAAAAGCAATATCCATCCCAAAAGTGATTTATCCATGACTTTTTTTTTATGAACAATAGTGAGTAGGGAGGCAGGACTGCCTCCTGCCTCCTTCAAACACCTATCTTTTCCAACTCAAGTTCTGCTGCTGCCTCTTTCATAATCTCGCTCAGGAATGTGTAGGCTTCTTCCCATGCTTTTCGGACTGGCGTAGTAAACTCTTCACCCAGTCCTTGCGCTAAGGTCCACAACAACGCCTCGCCGACAGTATCGTAGTATTCATCCTTGACCCCAAAACCCGCATGTTGGCGACCCAGCTTTTGGACGACGGGGATAATCTTATCTGGCTGACGCAAACCTTCTACGGCGAGCGCAAGCGTAGCCATTAGCTTACGCTCCTGTTCTTTCATATTTCCCTTAAATAGAGGACGAAAAGAAGGTTCTAATTCAAACAGTCGGTTGTAGAATAGTTCGGCAGCCTGATCAGAGATGGGCTTGACTTTGGCGAAGGATGACTGCACTAACTCCACCTGAGTTATGACTAACTTCCTGGTGGTTACCAGCGTCCAGGTTTCTATTTCTCCCAAACCTTGAATTTTCACGACCGGGTTTTGGATGAAAGTATAGCTATCTGCTATTCGTTCGTAGACACTCCGAGTCAGTAAAATATAGTTCAAATCAGCTTTGCTCTGGAGACTGTTTGCTATATAGGCTGTTTCTCCCCAAATGCTGTACCCAAGTCTTTGTGTTCCAACTATCCCTGCTGTTACAGGACCTGCATGAATGCTGATGCGTAAAGCCAAGGCAGAATTATAGTTAACATTCAGACGCTGGATTATGTCTATCATGACTAAGGCAAAATCAATCGTTCGCTTGCTGTGGTCAAATCTGGCTTCGCTGAGTCCGCACACTGCCATATAGCTTGTACTCAGGGAGTTTTGTCGCTCCAAACCGTACTGTTCTGCTACTGAGTCAAATTCGTCAAATAGCTCAGTGAGCAATTCTGTCATCTCTTGGGGTGAAAGGCGTTTGTTTAGCTCAGAAATCCCAGCCAGATGGGCATTGAGGATGGTTGCTTGCTTGAAGTTGTCAGCAATGGACACCTCTCCTTGTTTCCTGCGTTCTGCGATCGCGTCTGGTAGGATATTGTGCAAGAGACTATCGCTCTCCTGCTTCTTAGTTTCCAGTTCTTCCTCAGTTTGGCGTAATTTGTTCGCTACCTCTTTGAACTCTGTTGCCAATTCCCCAAATTCGTCTTGCGACTTGACCTCAACGTCCGCATCCAGTTCCCCAGCAGCAAGTTTCCGAGCGTTTTCCGTCAAGCGACGCAGGGGAGAGGTAAAAATTTTCGCCGCAACTGCCGCTAAAAACGCCGTCCCTAGTAGGAAAAGCGCCGCCGCAATCAGCAAAATTACCTGTAAAACGTAAAGCGGACGATAGGCTTCTCCCACTTCCATCTCTGCCAAAATCGCCCAATTTAACCCGTTCAACTTCAAAGGAGAGTAGGAACTCAATACTTCTCTTCCCCGGTAGTTGCGGTCTACCATCATGCCTTGTTTCCCGGCTAAGGCAGCTATTGCAGCTTTTGAGTTGATTTTCTGTAAGTCAATGGTGGTGTTGAAGACCTCCATCAGTTGCAGAGTTCTTGGGTCAGTCCCCGTGTAACGCACCGTGTTTTGATATTTTTTGGGGTCTTCAACCCAAAAACGGGATGTCGAACGCATGAGGGAATCGGGTCCAACTAAATAAGCTTCCCCCGTTTTCTGCAAACCACTGCTTTGCCAATTATTATTCCGGCTAATAGCCTGGTCGATCTTTTCAATGGGGATTTGCACAGCCAGGATGCCAACCAGATTAGAACCGCTATAAATGGGCGTTGCCATGAAAGCGGCTGGAGCATTATAAGAGGGGCGGTAAGGCTGGAAATCAGCAACCTGAATGCTACCTTGTGTCGGATTTGACTGGACTACCTGCACCACATCCGCTAGTGCACTCTCAGAGTACAAACCCTGTAGTCTACTGGTGGCAAAATCTGTCTCTTTAAAATAGGAATAGACGATATCCCCAGTTTTAGGGTTAATCAAAAATACATCGTAATAACCAAATTTTTCAATAATTCTTGCAAAAAATTTTTGATATTTGGCATGAGCTTGGCTGTAATTGCTGCCATCACCAGCATCGAGGAGCTTATGTTTTTGACCAACTGGATTGGGATTAGAAGCAATGTAGTGATATTGGAGATAGCGAGCCGCTTGTCCGGTGGGAATATAGACACTGGGGTTCAGGGTTTGAGGGAATAGATTCTTTTGCAATCGAGGGAAAAATTGCTCGGTGTAGTAAGCATTCAACGCTGTATCCCATTCGGGGGAAATCACGTTACGCTCTAGGTTGCGGAAACCCCCATTCAACTCCACCATCGCTTTTACGATGTTGCCGTCGGCTGCCAGCATCCCCACTTGGTTGTTCAAATTTTCAAAGTACGACTCAAACTGTTCAGCTTTGGTTGTACGTATTCCTGTAAGTTGTTCAGTGATTTTCTTTTTCAGGGTGGCTTGTGTTTGATACCAACCAATTCCACTTACTACCACTACAGAACCAAGGCTAACTCCGATGAGTAACGCTTGCAGCTTGGATTGAATAGTCCAGTTGCCCAGTTTGAGATTAATGAGGGAGCCATTACGGAATTTACGCAAGCGATTTTCGGGATTTAACATGTTTTTTATTAATCTGATGGTGAATACTTAGCCTGTTGCTTACAAAAAAGGCAGGAGACTTTTTAACTTTTTTAAGCTTTTCATCCTTAGTCCTTACATTTCTTTATTTTATCTATTTATTCAGATTATTTTATTTAAGTCAAGTGGTATGACAATTTATTTACAAACTTGCAAATTAGTTATTCCTGAGTTTAAAGTAGGAAAAGTAGGAAAAGTAGGAAGCTAGTATAAGTCAAGATAAAAATTACAAATAAAGCTTATTATTGGTTGAGTTATTACAATACCGATTAACCCAGGCTAAGTGAACTTCAGAAGAAGAAACTAGTCTCACTCTTGGCAACGAACAAAGAGGGAGTACCAATAGAGATAGCAAAGGTATGAGTACAGGGGATCAAAACCGAGCTTGTTCAAAAACAATCGTTAAGCCGAACAATGCGTTAAGGTTTATGAACATTATTAATGCCAGTGACATTCTTAAGCACTATGCCGAGCAAGAACGAAATTTTCAAAATCTTGACCTGAGTCGAATTGACTTGAAGGATGTTGACCTACAGGGAGCTGATTTTAGTCATAGCAACCTCAATAGAGCTGATTTGAGTTATACAAACTTAAGCAGCACAAATATGGTTTGGGTAGATTTGAACCGAGGCAAATTAATTCAGACCAACTTAACTCAAGCTTGCTTGCTCCACAGCAGCCTTTTTTGGGCGAATTTAAAGGAAGCCACATTAGTTAACGCCAACCTAAGTAATGCTCTCCTCAATCATGCCAATCTAACGTCTGCCTGTTTAACGGGTGCTAATTTTACTGAAGCGTCTTTAGAAAGTGCTTGTTTGGTTCAAACAAATCTTCGTCGAGCCAATTTATTCAAAGCCAGCTTGAAAGAGGCGGACTTTACGGAAGCCAACCTCGATGAAGCCAATCTGCGTCAGACCAATTTGGAAGGTGCCATCTTAAGTCAAGCCTCATTGCAGCGAGTTGATCTGGAAGAGAGCCAGCTTAATGAGACAATTCTAAGGAGAGCTGATTTGACGGAGGCTGATTTGGTTAAGGCTGATTTGAGATATGCCGATTTGACAGAAGCAGTCCTGTGCCGAGTTGCCTTAGAGTTAGCCAACATAGTCGGCGCTGACTTCAGCCGTGCGACTCTAAAACGAGCCTCTCTATTTCAAGCGGATCTAGAAGGAGCCGTCTTACAGGATACCAATCTGGTTGAAACTGACTTAAGACACGCCAACTTGAAAGATACTCAGCTAATGGGTTCTGATTTTTCGGGTTCTCGCGTCAAAGGAGCCTGCTTTGCAGATGCTCAAGGGTTAACTTTGCAACAGAAGCAGTGGCTCAGAGTTAATGGAGCGTTGAATGTCCCCTGCCTGTCAAGGGGTGTAGGGGAATGAAAAACATTGAAGAGCTTGTTGAATTTGCGCTCCAGTTAGTGGCTACAGAAACAGGGTTTTCTCTGAGCTATATTCAAAAGGTAATCCTGCGAGACTCTCTACTGGAAAACAAAAAAACTTATGCTAAACTGGCTGAAGAAAATAAGTACTCTGAAAGCTATATTAAATTCACCATTGCGCCTAAACTATGGCTCTTGCTTTCACAGGTTCTTGGTGAAAAAGTTAATAAGACGAATTTCCTAGCGCTGCTAGAACAGCGCTTAGAAAAGTTCGCTGTTTTAGATAATCCTCAAACGGCTGAGATAACAGAAGCAATGCCGGCGGCGGGCATTCCTAAGGAACACTACATTCTAGAATCTCCAGAAGGACAGGTTCCTCTCGCTTCCTCTCTGTACATAGAGCGATCAACTATCGAACAAACCTGTTATCAAGAAATTCTCCAACCCCGTGCATTCATTCGCATTCAAGCACCTCGGAAGATGGGGAAGACTTCCCTAATCGCAAGAATTCTGGATTATGGGAGCAGTCAGAATTACCACACCGTGCGACTCAGCTTTTATCACGCCGGAACACAGGTGTTTGAAAAGAGCGATCGCTTCTTACGCTGGTTCTGTACCAATGTCACTCAGCAGTTGGGTTTGTCATCTCGAATAAATGACTACTGGGACGAGGATATGGGAGCTTTGATTAACAGCACGATTTATTTTCAGGGCTATCTCCTCAAGGAACTTTCTCACCCTATCATTTTAGCACTAGATGGCATCGACCAATTATTTGAGTATCCAGAAGTTGCTAGTGATTTTTTCGTCCTGTTGCGTTCCTGGTATGAGGAAACAAAGGACATTTCAGTTTGGCAGAAGTTACGAGTTATAATCGCTCATGCCGTTGAAGTTTACATTCCTTTACCTACCCATCGCTCTCCGTTTAATGTGGGATTGGCGATCGAACTGCCAAGCTTTAGCCCAGAACAGGTGCAGGATTTAGCCGAACGTCACCAACTGCAACTCTCTCTTCCTGAACTTGAGCGGTTAATGAAGCTCACAGGCGGCTTTCCGTATTTAATCCGGCTATCATTGTATCAAAGTGTCCGCTTGAACATTCCTGTGCAAACGTTACTGCAAGATGCTACGAGAAATACTGAAATCTATCAACAACATCTTCAGTCTCAGTTGTGGAATCTGCAACATAATCCTAAATTAGCTGACGCCTTTGGGCAGATTTTAACAGCTCCAAGCCAGTTAGAGATGGAGGTAGCGTTTAAGTTAAAAAGCTTAGGATTGGTGCATCTTGTCAATCGTCAAGTAACTGTTAGCTGTGAGCTATATCGAGAGTACTTTTGCGATTATTTTTATTAATTTTTGAGTAGCATTATCCAAACTTGCTATTCGCTCAGTTTAACAATAGTTATTGATTTTTATACTCTCGTTCTATCCGATTGATTTCTCCGAGTAAGTCCCTCAAGATCAACTTCACACTGCCATCGTTCATTCTCTTGATGTCCCAACCCTGAATTTGATTCTTTAATTCACTCCCTTCAAAGGCTTCTCTGAGTCTTATTTCTATTGCTTCATCTTCCATGTATTCGCTCAGCGTCGGACCGACAATATCCTTCCACATCAATTCGATTAGGGGTGTAGGCTTTTCCTCATGTACACAATCAACAAAGTAGTTCAGGATATCTAATAAACGAACCGAATCCTGGAGGGGTGTGAGCAAGTAGTCAATGCCCTGTTTGCATTGGCAGTAAAAATCAATAAACAACGGGGAAACCGGATCGGTAAATCGAGACTTGAGTTGTTGAACTTTGCTAATTAGTTCTTTTGTGGATAGTGTAATGTCCCAGTGTTTCTCTCAAGATGTCATTGCTAAATGCAGTCATAAACAGTATCTGCTCGATGAGGGGGATGCAGAAGAACCCTAGCGACGCCCAAAAAATTGCATACTTCACCTCGGGAGCGATCGCATTAGCTCCAATGAAAAGAGCAGCCCAAAGGAAAAAGTTTGGATTGACAAGCAGGATATAAGCATCCTGAGCTTCTGCCTTGCTTAACTTGCCCTTTGTAAATACTGAAGTTAATACAGCCAAGACGCGCATGGAGACAAATACTAGGGTGGCAATTGCCAGTTGTTGCAGACAAGCTAGCGATCGCGCCGTATCCGTTAAAGATCGTTAATCTCTTTACGCAGGGCAGCGGCACCACCGGATTCCTTATCGCGAAACTTGACTAGCTCCTCTTTACTGAGAGCTTTACCATTAGGGATTTTCAGGTGTTTATAAGCCGTCGGTGGTAAATCACTTAAATAAAGTGCTAAAGGCTCCAATACATATTGGTGGCATACCACCAGAACCGTTTCACCCCGTTTCAAGTGCGGTACAACCTTCTCCTCATAGAAACGTGCAGCGCGATCGTAAACTTGTGCAATCTTCTCGCCAGCCGGAGGTGCTTCGTTGTGTGAATGCAACATTTCCTCGAATCCTTCGTACACTTTCGTTGTTTGAAATTTACCGCCCATACTCAATTTTAATTTGCTGGAATATGGCTGTAACTGGTTATGAGATTATCTGCGAACCTCAAAAAAAGTGGAAGAGGGTTAGAGGGTAATATTCATTGCCCTCAAGAATTTTTGATGAATTATAAAGACTTTTGTAGTTTTTGGAGAGGTCTACTCATAAGAACCATAAAGCCAATTCCCAGAAGCATTCAAATCATCACTAATATGAAAGTCTTTGGAAGCTTGGAAATATTCATCGCGTGAAATATGTCCATTCCCGTTGCGATCTAAATGGTCAAAAGCTGTTTCAGCATCTTTTTTAGTCAGACCAATCGCCACACAAAATTGTTTATATTCCACAAGACTAATTTGACCATTATTACTAGCATCCAAAACGCCGAATATTAGATCAGCTTTGTTTTTGTGAGCATCTTGAAGTTCCGTTGAATTAGAAAAATTACTAATCGAACTATCTGCTACCTTCAAGTATTCTTCTAAACTCACTTGACCATTACCACTAATATCAGCAGGCTGCCAAAAATTAGTCCAGATTGCTGAATATTTTGCTTTTAATTCTAGAAATTCTGATGAATCGGATTCCCAATTTCGCAATTTAGCCAGATTGCTGGCACAACGTTCTAGATCAACTAGTTCTACAAATCCACTTCCATCTACATCGTATACCTGAAAGTTTTTACTGTGTTTTTTCTGCAATAGTTGACTTAACATTTACGATTCTCCTGCGATTCGTACATAATATATTAAACCTTAATTTTAGAACTAAAGCCAGCTTTTTTAGAATCCACCTACTTTTCCTACTTTTCCTACTTCGATCTTTAAGACTGACACGGGATTTTCCTGTAAAAATTGCTCAAATAATTGACTTAAAATTATTGTTATTTTTTCTTTTATTTTACGAAAATTAAAAGCTATATAAGACATATTTTTTATTAACCTAAAACGTCAAAGCTAAAGTTTTATAGATTAGTTTACAAATGTACTTTTACTTCTTAAAACTTAAAAAACCTAGACAAAGTAAGGAAACCCACAAGAGTATGGTATTATAGATTATGTAGTGAAGCTTTTTTTTTGAAGAATCCCAGCTACTTTATTTTTAAAATAACTGACTTTAATAATCAACATTTTATGCCCCAAGATAGCTATCAACTCGGTGGCAGTTTAACCATTGATGCACCGAGTTACGTACAGCGCTTCGCCGACGAGCAACTGTATCAAGCCTTGAAGCGAGGAGAGTTCTGCTATGTCCTCAACTCCCGGCAAATGGGCAAATCCTCACTTTTGGTGCAAACCAAGCATCGCCTTGAACAAGACGGCTTTCGCTGCGCTGCCGTGGATTTGAGTGTGGTGGGGAGCGAACAAATTACTCCAGTGCAATGGTACAAGGGATTCGTCGGTGACTTGTGGCGACAGTTGGGGCTACTGGAAACCTTGAACCTGAAAAATTGGTGGCTTGAACGCAACGATTTGGGTTTACTGCAACGGCTGCGGTGGTTTATTGAGGAATTGCTATTCGTGCAGTTTCCCCAACAACAGTTGTTTATCTTTGTCGATGAAATTGACTCTCTGCTGGGACTTAACTTTTCAATTGATGACTTTTTTGCCTTTATTCGCTTCTGCTATAACCAACGGGCAATCAATCCAGATTATCGACGCATTACCTTTGCGATTTTTGGGGTAGCCACTCCCTCGGATCTGATTCGAGATAGAACAAAGACACCATTCAACATTGGACAAGCAATAGAACTCACTGGGTTTGAGTGGGAGGAAGTGACACCCTTAATTCAAGGGTTGGAAAAGACGGTGGATGCGCCTGCTTCAGTCGTGAGGGCGATTTTAGATTGGACGGCTGGACAACCGTTTCTGACTCAGAAGTTGTGTCATTTAGTCATGCAATTGAGCCAGCGGACAATTGAAGACGGTGGCAAGATGAGTATTCCACCGGGTACGGAATCATTCTGGATTGAGAACTTGGTCAAAACCCGCATCATTGAACGTTGGGAATCCCAGGATGAACCAGAACATCTGAGAACGATACGCGATCGCATCGACCGTAACGGTCAGCGGGCTGGTAGAATTTTAGGCATTTATCAACAAGTTTGGCAAGGGATTGAAATAAATTGTGATGATAGTCAAGAACAGATTGAATTGTTACTCAGTGGCTTAGTGGTTAGGCACGAGGGAGTATTAAAGGTCAAAAATCGCATCTATGAACAAGTCTTTAATCTGCAATGGGTTGAAAGAAAATTAGCAGCATTGCGTCCTTACTCGCAGACGTTTGAGGCTTGGGTGGCTTCTGGGAAACAGGATAAATCCCGCCTCTTGCGCGGACAAGCTTTAACAGATGCTCAAACCTGGTCGCAGGGCAAAAGTTTAAGCGATTTCGACTATAAGTTTTTGGCGGCTAGCCAAGACGTAGACAGGCAAGAATTGCAATTATTTTTAGAAGCAGAACGTCTTAAAGAAGTAGAAGCTAGGTTAGCACTCAAGAGAAAAAATGCCAAACGCCAAAAATATTGGATTGCGGCACTTTCGTTTGCTTTGGTAAGCGCGATCGCAGCCGGAATCTTTGCTTTTTTTCAGTACAAAAAAGCCCTCTTTAGTCAACGCAATGAGACAATCGAAAAAATTCAAAAGATGGCTAGATATTCGGAAGCCCTCTTTGCCTTAGATCAAAGGTTAGATGCGTTAATTGAAGCGCTCAAGGCTAGAAGAGAACTCAAACACTTGGCACCAAGCGACCCGCAAACAGAAACAATGGTGGAATTAGCTCTGCGACGGTCAATTTATGGAGCTGCTGAATTTAACCGCTTTTCGGGTTATGCTTCTGTAAATAATGCCTTAGATGTCAGTTCTGATGGCAAGATAATTGCTGTGGCAACAATCGGAGATGGTGTCCAAATTTGGCAGCACGATGGCAGGTTGCTCGGCACTCTCAAACATCAAAGCCCAGTTATAGGAGTAGCCATCAGTCCCAACGGTCAGCTAATTGCTTCATCAAACGGAGATACAACCGTCAAACTCTGGCGGCGTGACGGCACTCTATTGAAAACGTTGACAGGGTTTAAAGCTGCAACGGGTAAAGTCAAGTTTAGTCCTGACGGAAAAGTGATTGTTGCCTCCAGTGGGGACGGTACGATAAAACTCTGGCGCGACGATGGCAGATTGCTCAAGACCTTGAAGCATGGTGTAATCCTGACACCAGTAGTTTTTAGCCCCGATGGCAAGCTGATGGCTTCGGCTGCTGACAATGGCACTGTCAAACTCTGGAAGAGTAATGGCACATTGCTGAAAACACTTTCAGATATTCCATCTCCTGTTTTCTCAATTGCCTTTAGTCCTGACAGCAAAACCCTGGCAACTGGCAATGGAGATGGCAAGCTGCAACTGTGGCAGCGTGAGGGCAGTTTTTTAGGGACTTTCACTGCACACGATGCGGCAATTAACGCCCTAGCGTTCAGCCCGAATGGGCAGATCATCGTCTCTGGCTCTGACGACAAGATGCTCAAGTTTTGGAGCAAGGACGGTACTTTGTTGAATGCCATTAAAAGCCATGACAGTACCGTTCAAGATCTGGCATTTAGTCCCAGCGGCGACACCCTATTCTCTGCATCTGGGGATGGCACTGTAAAACTGTGGAAATTACGCAGTTCTTTACTAACAATTCTGCGGGGACATACGGCGGGAATTTGGGGAATCGCTTTTAGTTCCGACGGACAGTTAATCGCTTCATCGAGTCCGAATGAAACAATCTTCTGGCGTAAGGATGGGATTAGCTATCGGCGCTTAAAACAGCCAAGTCCTCGGTTTGGCTCAGTTGCGATCAGTCCAGATAGTCAAACAATTGCTACTGTTGGTGCAGACCAATCGGTCAAGCTTTGGAGTCCTGACGGTACGTTGCTTCATAGTCTCAAAGGGCATCAGGGTAGTATTAGGAGCGTCGCTTTTAGCCCTGACGGTAGTATGCTTGCATCTTCGAGTAGCGATCGCACAGTCAAACTTTGGCGGTTAGATGGCACCGAAATCGCTACTTTTAGAGGACACACGGCGGGGACTTGGGGGGTTGCTTTTAGTCCCGTTCGCGATAGCGAAGCGTTAGCGAGTCTACGAGCGTCAGCGTTCTCCAAAGGAGTTGGTTCGACACTTGCATCGACCAGTGGCGACAAGACGGTAAAGCTTTGGCGTTTGGCTTTACCGAAACCTGCAACCCCACACCCCACAACCGCCAAAAATGGGCAGGGTAGCTTATTCAAGACTCTTCAAGGTCATACTAATACAGTCATTGGCGTAGCTTTCAGCCCTAATGGTGAATTGATTGCTTCGGTGAGTGAAGACAGGACGGTTAAACTTTGGAGTCATGACGGCAAGTTACTGCATACTCTTCAGGGGCATAATTCTGGAATTTGGAGTGTAGCGTTTAGCCCTGATAGCAAGACTTTTGCTACAGGGAGTAATGATGGGATGATTAAACTCTGGAAGAGTGATGGCACATTTATAACAAATTTAATTGGACATAGTGGTGGGGTGAAGGGTTTAGCGTTTGCTCCTGACGGCAAAACTCTGGCTTCGGCTGCTGAGGACAAAACGGTAATTTTGTGGAATTTAGAGCTGTCTGTAGAGTTGGATAAGGTAGTAGCAGTGGGTTGCGATTGGGTGCGAGATTATCTGCGAACTAATGTAGAGGTGAAGGAGGAGGATAGACATTTGTGCGATCGCTCTCCCTAATAGTCATTCGTCATCGCGCCTCTAAGAACCAACCTGTAGCTCTAATTAGCCAATTAATTGACCAACTTAGTATATTGACAAAAGTCACTAATTGTGGGTTAAGAAGATCGCCGCAATATAACTTTACACAAATATACCAACTTTATCTATTTCTAGTTGAGCTAAAAAACTGAATAATTAATTTAGTGGAACTTGAAAGAAAAAATTGAAAGCAAGGGCAAGGGAGGAAAGTCTTCGCTTTTAGGCGATCGCGTATGAATTGAATTTCAGGGTGAAAAAGCGATCGCTTGGTGTTTTGAGTTATACATTTGGCGCAATTACTAGCCAAATTGCTCGGTTAAATTAGGCAAGAAAACAAAAATCATGAATTCAACAAAATCCCTTGAGAAAAAGTTCTCGGTTAATCGTATAGCCAGAGTACTTTTTGCCTTTATCTCTGTACTCTTCCTGCAATTTGTCGGACTACCCGTTAGCCCTGTATTAGCTGATAGCTGTGGTTACTCGAATATCGTGACAGGTGGGCATTACCTTCAGTTGAAGGAGTTGGGTGATGACCCTAAATATGTTGGTAAAGCAGACTCTAATAGCGACCGTTACTACTATCCAAAATCAACAAATGATGCCTCACAAGCTGGCAGGCTCGTAGTTAAAAACATTACTGGAAATCTACAAAATGGGGGTACAATTCATCTCCAAACTCTAGATAAAGACGTTTGGAAAGAATCTTGGCTATCCTATGACTTGCTGGGAGCATTTGGCAATAATAATGCACTCTATTATTGGAATGACTACGGCGATAAGAGTGATTGGAAAGTTGCCCGGCCTAGTAATTCCGAAAATACAGGACCCATACAATATGGCGAACCTGTGCTCATTTCTAATGGTTATTATAATAACCAGTACCTCAAACCGGATGGCAAGGGATATCTCACTACAACTTATGACGCTCATCAATGGCAGTTTATTGACTACGATTTGAGGAGATTGGATTTCCAACGCATTGAATACGATACAAAGAAGAGAAAAATTAGCGATCCTACTCCAGTCGTGGTTGGTCGGGGAACTGCTACAAATACAAATCCTAGTGGAAGCACTCCAAGCAAATTAACGGTAAAACTAACTATAGACCAGATCAAAACCTCAAACTTCTCTAGAACTGAGGGTGTGGAATTGACTATAGGAAGAACTTTTACCGCTGGTATTCCTGAAGTTGCTAGTGTTAGCGGTTCCATTCAAGTATCAACAAATCGTAGTAATACCTATGGCGAGGAAGAGAGTTTTACCAACTCCTTCGGGGCAGATTATGAGGTAACGGTTGCTCCAGGCAAAACAGAAGTAGTAGAGGCTGTAGCAACTCAAGCACAACTAAGTGTACCCTACGTCATGTACTACCGTACACCTACTGGCAATACCGTACAATCCTGCGGCACCTGGTCAGGAACAACGTATTACGATCTCAATTTCACTCAGCACACAGCAACAGGTCCTACTCCGCCAAAATTAGGTGAACCTATTTAAGGAAAGGATAAGTCAAGCCAGATTAGACATCTGGTGAAAAACAACCTCAGGACTTACGCAAAGACTCTATCTGTAGGATGCGTTAACCTTTGGTAACGCACCAGCCACACTATTATCTTTGCTGCTGACTAAGGGGCGATCGCTTTTTGATAATAATCGGTGTTCGCCCCTTAGTTAGCTATTCTTCACTCTTTGAGGCTTTTTTAAACTTTTGCACCTTTTTTGTAAAAGCCCCTCTCACTCCAAAAATTCACAGATGGCTCTCTGAAATCATCTTTGAAATGTAGATAAACACAAAAACAGTAAATGTTGGAATTAAACCATGAACAACTTGTTTAAAAGGGTAGTTTTAGCTGCCACATTGTTGACTTTTATTTTTCTGTTTCTACCCCCTTTCTCAGGAAACAGAGCTTTGGCTCAGACTAATAACTATCCCGATGATTTTAAGCTATTGGCGCATAACGTCTATATGTTGCCTTTGACCAATTGGGGGCAAGATCATCGTGCTGATCTAATCGCCAAAGCCGACTATATCAAAGGCTATGATGTGGTACTTTTACAAGAAGCTTTTGACAACCCTGCATCAGATAAGCTACTTTCAGGGCTAAAAGGCGAATACCCCCATCAAACTCCAGTCCTTGGCCGCAGTCAAGATGGTTGGGATGGGACATTCAATTATGGAGAAGTGTTTGATGGCAAGTTTGAAGATGGCGGTGTTGCCGTTGTTAGCCGCTGGCCGATTGAGGAAAAAGTGCAGTATGTCTTTGATAGAGGCTGTGGTTTTGAGGCAAGATCCAATAAAGGGTTTGTGTACGTCAAGTTAAACAAAGAGGGACGCTTCTACCACGTCATCAACACTCATACTCAATCTGAAGACAGTATGTGTGGGAGCGGTAAAGCTGCCGAAATTCGTAGCTCACAATTCCAGACAATCAAGAAGTTTATTGAGGAGAAGAATATCCCCTCAAATGAAATCATCTTCATTGGTGGCGACTTAAATGTAAATCGCAACAACAGCAGCGAATACTCTACTATGTTAACTGATTTGGAGGCTAATGCCCCAAATTCCTATGCTGGTTGGACGGCAACATGGGACACAGTAACTAATGGTATTGCCAACTACAACTACTACCAAAATTTATCGCCGGAATACTTAGATTACATCCTAGTTGCCAAAAAACACGCTCAACCAAACTTCTGGCACAATCAAGCCTTGGATGTGCCTTCCCCAAGATGGAGGGTTGAGTCTGGACTTGAAACCTACGAGTACAAGGACTATTCCGATCACTATCCAGTTGCCGCCTTTGCCTATGCTGATGACCAAACGCCAACCCACAGCTTCAAGGCAATTAATAAACCCTATGGCGACATCACCTTGAAAAACGTTGGCAACAATCGCTACGTTCAAGTTGATGCCTCAAAGAAAAATGACTGGCTGACAATCCAGGCTGACAATTCAAGTGATGGCAAAACCCACTTCAACTTATCTAATTGGTATTACCCCAGCACCTCCTGCATTAGCTCGGGAGACTACGTCAAGGTAGAGTCTATATACTATCCGGGCTATTACTGGAACTGGTACGGCGTTGGTACAGGCACGTACGGATACTACCCTAAGAACGACGATCCCTCCAACCGCTTGCGTTTAGAAATTATCAATGGCACTGGCGGTTGCCTGCAAGACGGCGATAATGTGGCATTTAAAGATACAGACACATTAGCTGGATTCAAAGATAAATATGTCAAGCGCTGGCCTGATGGTTCTTGGCAGGATCACCTCTTCCTCTGGCCTGGGAGTGTTGGCAATGATCACAAGTTTGTGGTGAGCCTCTCCAAACCCCATCCTCAATATCAAAACTGGTTGTCTAAATTGCACTATCCTAGCTGAAGTACTGCGATCGCTCGTAGGTAGGGTAGAGGGATAGCTCTACTCTACCTACAGTTGTTTTGATTGAATTTCAGGGATAGGAATGCGATCGCTTCTCTCGCCAGTGCGATCACCCTTCAAACAGCGGTAATTGCTTCTCTATCAGTTTAAAGAGTAGGACATAATTCACGCTTCCAGTTTTTGCACATATCCTGGACAAGGTGTAAGCGTATTGAGCAAAGATTCATCTGCTGTCCAGAAATCGGCAGATTCTAGCTCCGCAACTGCAAGAAAAGCAGCATCATAGAGAGTTGCCAAGGAGAACTGTTGGGCGAGTGCCCATGTTTTTGCACGGATAGCATTGTTATCCAGGTAGTCAACAGGCATCTGGCAGAAGTCATCATAAAAACCTGCCGCCTGGGAAGCGGTAATTGCCCCCAACCTTACTTTTTTTCGCAACACTGAGCCAACTTCAGCCCATGCAAATGCTGGAGCAACCAAACGCTCATTTGATGTCAGCAAGGGAACGATCAAATTCCTCGCTTGGGGTTGCAGTGTTTCAGGTACAAGATAAGGAATCCAAACACTAGTGTCAATACACTTAGTCACGCCGTCCCTCACCAGCTCGAAGCTGACGAATCAAGTCCACACAACTTGATTGAATCCCTGTTTTGGCTTCTACTTCGGCACTACGAGCCACAATGCGCTGATGTGCTGCCAGACTTCGCCGTCGTCGCACCTCGCGGGCGATCGCTTCGACAATCATCTCGTTAAAAGACTCACTGCCCTCTCGAAACTGCCTTGCTTGCTCAAGCAGATCAGCAGGAATGCGGATAGTTACAGCTTCTCGCTCCATAGTTACAATATATGTAATCATAAAACGATATCATATATTGTAACTATTTTCTGAATCATTCAGCTACTGTCCTTGACCCCACCGAGAGTACGTGCAGTTATCGCTGTTCGACTGGTAGGGAATCACCGTCCTTGTAGGGCGGTGAGGATGTCAAAATCGACTAGCGATCGCGGGCGTGTTTGACGATTTGGCTGGAAAATCAGGAGAGAGATAGCGAAGCGAGTAGAGCTTTCAGCAGATCGCGGTTTAATTGGGTTTGAGGGTAAGGGGGTGCGTTAGCGATCGCGCAGCGTTCCGAAGGAACGCTTACCGAAGGTATCGCTCAAATCTATCTTTCCACACCTTTAACCAACCGCATAACAGCTAAACTGACGTTTAAAAGAAGAATGAAAACCCAGGACAATATCTGAAGTGGGTACGCCCATTTCAACTAACCTTTCAGCAACCGCGTCTTCCGTACCATTATATTGAATCCAAATTTTGCCATCTTGAATATCAAAGTGCATCACAGGGCCAAATACCCGCTTATCTCCTTGCCAACCCACATAGGTAAGTTGATAATGGTCATGTTCGCTGTCAAATATTAGCTCTGCCTTCACCGTATCACTGCTAGTTCCTAGTTGGGCATGTTCAGTCAAAATTTGCTTGACCAATTGTCGATAACGTTCTATTTTATCCATTGCTTAATCTCCTCCAGCTTAGGATCGTAAATCATCAAATTGACTTGGTAACGTTTAAGAGCGCGTTGGATGAAGGCAAGCTGAAAAAAATCCTGATAGGTTTCCGAGGGAATGGCTAAGTATACAATTCGGTCGGGTTCTTGTTCTTCAAGTGCTTGGCAATAGTTAAGATATTGACCCAAAGCTGTATGAAATGCGCTAATATCTGAGTCCCCAACAAAGCTTTTAATTTCTACCGCAATTTTTTCTGAATCCCGTTCTGCGGCGATCGCACTTTCTGCTGCCAAATCAATTTGTAATTTGACGGCTTCGCTAATGCGAATGGTGAGAGGGTCATGGGTGATAGTCCATCCCTCCTTGATTAATGCCTTTTTAACCTGTTGATGGAAAACATCTTTAGCCATCGTGGATGCTCTTCATCCTGATTATGATTAACTTTATTTTATAGGAAAACTCAGTAGAGCGAGTTGGGTTGCTCGATTTGTAACTGATGGTCATCATCGCCCTTCTCGATTAGATGCGATACACTCTAACTTCTCTCCAAACCTAGAGTTTTTCATCATCGGATTTATTAGCCATCTGGATGTAGTCAAGCGTCGGATCGGTCTTGAGCAAGAGTTTTTTCTAGTAGATGAGGCGGGTTATCTGAGCGATCGCGCTGATGAGTTTTTGCAGGGTTGTCACTTAATGGCGCAAGCGCATGGCTTAAACCCCCATTACGTTGTGCCGGAGTTTGTCAAGAGTATAGTGGAGATTAACACACCACCCGCCTACACGGGTACAGAACTAGCCAGAAAATACCTCAAAAATCTCAAAATGGCGCTGGCTGTCGCGCGACAGATGAATTTACGACTTTATCCTCTGTCTAGCTATCCCTTGCATATCATGCGAGTAATGCGCGATCGCCCCAATTACCATATCCAAGCCCGGACTGTCGGCTATGATAAATTTTTGCACGCCGGAAAATGTACAGGTACGCATCTGCATTTGGAAGTCACGCCTGGGGTAATTAATCCTCGTGTTGCCGTCTCTTACAACTCCACATCAGCAGAGCGAGAAGAGCTACTCAATATCTACAATTTAGCTACAGCTTGCGACTCAGCACTTATTTCTCTAACGCGGGCTTGCCCCTTTTATGAAGGACAAGCGATCGCCGACCATGAAGTGTAGTGAATTAACTCAGATTCACAAAAGCGTGTCTCTTGGAACCAACCTGTAGCTCTTGTTGGGGAATTAATATACCAATTAAGTATATTGACAAAATCCACTAATTGTGTTTTTTGAAACTCACAGCAATATAACTTTACACAAACATACCAACTTTATCTATTTCTCGCTGAGCTAAAAAACTGAATAATACATAGTTAACTTGTTTACTCCCACACCAATTGTTTAGCGATCGCATAAATGAAAGAGTAGATTTTGTGAATAAATTAATCAATAAAAATTATTATGAGCTTTTTTGATAATTCTGTACCGCCTCTTTGTCTCAAGCAAACTAATCTTGATATTTACCATCAGGGAAAAGTTTTGCACCTTTGCTGTAGAAGAGGAAAACATAGGTTTTGTTCAAGGGTTTATACCCGTGTTGACTTAGCTTGCCTGCTGTGGGCTTTAGTACTAATACCGATATTTGTCATACCTCAGTTTTTTCCCGTGAGTTGGACGGTTCTAGCTGGTTTATGGTCAGGTTTGAGCTTGGTTTGGCTTTACGCGATGGTAGTCATTTCGCATGATTGGGTGAAAGTAGAGCGCGTCAGTTGGGTGCTTTATTGCTGGGTCATTCTAATGCTTGTTGGACTTCTCATCACCGACTTAGGGGTGATTCTGATTTGGAGTGGGGTGATAGCTAACCTTTGCCCATTGTGGTTGGGGTTAAGCGCTCTTGGCTATTGGTGTACTGGGCTAGCCCTGCATTCCCGTGCCATTATAGCTGTTGGTCTTGTCCATCTGCTCGCGATCAGAGTTTTGCCCTACGTCAGGTCTTGGTCGTTTCTATTCACCGGATCTGTAATGGTGCTTGCCCTTATTTTATTAGCTGAATTGCGGTGGGATATGCTCCCTTCACAACTGAGAAATAAAGCTAGTAATTCTAGCTACAGCCAGTTGCAGGTAAGGACAAAAAGTAAATAAACCTTTTAAATTATTTTCTACCTGTTTATTATCTATGGAAAAAATAATCATTGCTGCCAAAGCAGCCAATAATGTAATTGGAAAAGATAATTCTCTGCCCTGGCATTTACCAGCGGATTTAGATTTTTTTATGCGAACAATCGAAAATAAATTTCTCATCGCTGGTCGAATTTTTTTTGAATCAGTTCAGGGAAGAGAGGTATTTCACAAAGGAGTAAAAGGTATAGTTATGAGCAGAAATAAATTTTATAAAAGTCCTAATGTTCAAGTGGCTCATTCGGTTGAAGAATCTTTACAATTGTCTGAAAAAAAAGGAGTACAAAAGGCATATATTCTTGGCGGTGGTGAAATTTATCAGCAAACAATCGCTTTAGTTGATCGATTAATGATTACAGAAATTCACAATGAATTTGCAGGAGATACTTTTTTCCCGGAAATCGATAAATCTCAGTGGCAAGAAGTGAGCCGCATTACTCATACAAAAGATGCCCTCAATCCTTATGATTATTCCTTTGTAGTTTATGAACCAGCGACAGGCCGGTAGCGCTCCAGGCAATTAGTGTGACTTGTCTGCCAAATCCCCCATTCCAACTGTCACCAATTTTTTTGAATGAGACGAGGAGAGTGATTTTTGATGTTAACCAACCAATCTTATCGTTCTAAAATCTACAATTTTTTGGCAACCTTTTGCTTGGTATCATTCGCTGTTATCGCCATCTTTGTGGGGAGCGCAAGTTGGGCAATAGCGCAGGAACTTTCTCCAGTAAGCAGTATAGCGACAGAGATTAACCAAAAAGTATCCAAAGACCGTAGCCGAGCAGTCAAAGAAAAGCAATTTTTATTTGAGCCTAAAAGCGGGACATTGGCAGAGGTTAACCAAAAATTTCACGAAGATTATGACAGACTAATTGCTGAAATAACCTCTACATTCGGAAAATCAGGAGGTCCAACGGTACTTGTCTTTACAATGAAAAAGTTAATCTTATACCACAACGGTAACAGGGAAGAACAACAATTTATCCCTCTTCTTTATCATCAACTCAAGGCTATTGAGCATCACCCACTAACTCTTTATGGAACTTTACAATCCTTTGAAGGTCAGAAACTTACAGCTTCTCTTAAAGATTTTTTGGTAGAGCGATCCAACTTATTACAAGAAACATTAACGAGTCTGAATGAAGAAAATTGGTCTCAAAATATCGTTGGCAACCAGAAAGCGCTTCTCACAGATTCAATAGAATACATCAATCAAGTCTTAGTCGAAAAATACATAAATAGTGAGAAGCTAAACAATTATGTTCGCTTGGTGAGTCCAAAAATTATAGGAGGGGTGAATGAGGCAGCAGTAGCAGAACTAGAACTAATAAATGACAAGATAAAAACATTGCTATCTAAGGATAAATGGCAATCTCCCTATGTGGTGATTTGTAGCGCTCATCAAGCACGACACGGTGAGGTTGTCACTCAATATTTTGAACACGTGTTCAACGAATTTCAGGGCGAAGCGGCGGAACGGGAAGATCGGATCGTCTATGCCGAGTCGATTTTTGACGACGAACAAAAAGCACTTAGATTACTGGCAACCCACATCCTAGATCAGAAACTGGGTTCGGCTTTCTTCAGAGATTCAAGGCGAGCGCAAAGCGATGTTATGATTGATCCCGCCAGCTTCTGGCTGTGGGAACATACAATGGACATACCCAAATTGCCATAATCAGGAGAGCATTAAGTTATTTTATAATGCTCTTCTGACAGCTAGATGTCAAAGTTTAGCTGTTTGAGGAATTCGCCAACTGTATCCATTGATACTCACACCCCTTCTAGTAGGGTCATTAATTGACCAAAGATACCAATTTAGATGATTGACAAAATCAACTAATTGTGTAGCTTATGGCTCACAGCAATATAACTATACACAAACATACCAACTTTATCTATTTCTTGTTGAGAGCAAGAACTGAATAATAAATAGTGAAGTTTTTTGGTGAATGTCCACTCTCCTTAATTCAGTCCTTATTTTTCTGCTCTGGAGCTATCTGGATCAAAGCCTTTTTGTATTAACCGCCTGTTTTGGGATTAGGAGCATCAGAATCTAGAGCTAGCTTGCTATGCACATATTACTCAAATGGAACCACTATATGAATGTTGGCGAAGTTCTGGAAACTGTAGAACAAAGTCTGCTCTCTAGGCAACTGAGTTCTCTGGAGCGATTCATCCTATGTCAGTCATGGGTCGGACGCGGTTATAGCGAGATGTCACCCGAATGTGCCTATAGTATCGCTCACATCAAGGATATTGGCTCCCAATTGTGGCAAACCCTTTCCAAAGCCATAGGGGAGAGGGTGACGAAAAAAAATCTGCTTTTAGTCCTCAAGCAATATTGGCTCTCCCGAATCGGTGAAACAGTGACTAGTGATCAACAAAGGCAGAGGTTAGAAGGCAGGAGGCACAAGGAAATGCTTTCCGAATCTCTGCCCACTACTGTTGGGAGTCAGGATATCAAGCCCCCTGTAACAATGTTGCATTGGCTCCCCGAATGGAGGGGTTTGAATCCTCTTGGGAATGGAGCCTTCTGCCCTCTGCCTGCTGCCTCCTGCGTTCTTCAACCGTTAAGAGTTAGAAATATGATTGAAATTGCACAATTCACAACTGATCAGGCAAAAAGTTACTGGCATTCTATAAATCAGCTAAAGCTCAATTTCATTCACCAAAATCAACCCCATCAGTATGGGTTTCCACTCATCATTTCTGCGGAAATTGCTGACCAACTGTACCAAGCCTCTCAGGAACTTGAAGATTACATACTAGCCTTGGCAACTGATGCTGATGCCCTGAACGAACGGATAACTCAGAGATTTAATAGCGTTGTGGGACAACCTCTAAACCTCAAGACTATCAACTCTTATTTAGTTAAACATCTTCAATCAGGCTTAGGAATTCCTATAAATTATGATGTACTCGTAACCGACAATTTCCAGAGTAGCTTAAGTTTAAAATCTACTGAGGTGCAAACTTCTTGTTGTCATCTAGGCTGGATGCGTCTAATGTTACAGGCGGCAAGAACAGCATTAGGGAAGAGTCATGAAGAGTTACTGGATAAACTTTTTGAGCCAGAAAAAGGCTTAAAAGCTATTAAGCAGCTAAGCCAAACCCCTGAGATTTTTATAGTTGATGTCGATCCGATCAGACAGGTTACTAGAATAGATCTACAAGCCATGTCAGAGTTAGTATCTGGTTCTGGTTCTCATCTCATATCGATTTACGAAATTTATCGTCAGGGAAACAACTGGCTAGCTGACATCCACGATAGTGCAGGTAGGTTATTAAAGACTGTAAAAGTCGTTAATATCATCTGTCGGATGGTGCCTGGCGAGGTCAGAGAGGTTCTAAGTACGCTACAAAACCAACCTGACAGAAGACAAGAAATTGTAGATTTCTTTTCAGACTCAAGCTTAAATTGGATCTGGCATCCGGCTTGGCAGAACATTTTTGATAAACGAGATTTAGCAGCCTTTAAAAATTTGCCAACGGCACAGCAGCATTATGTTGAAACTATTCAACAAGGTGACGTTCCCCCTGGAGTATATTTTCAAAAATCAGTCGATGGTCATGGGGGTGCAAATCAGTCAATAGTCAAAGTCCAAGACAAGTATTCTGTCCCAGAAGGCTTCATCCTACAGCCCTATCTGGTCAAAAAGCGTTTTAAATATATTGTCTCTGAACAGGGATTGGATTTTGACTGTTCTGTTGAATTACGAATCATGCGGAATTTATCATTAGGTACTGCCCGAAATCAGAGCGGAGCTTACTTCATGGCAAGAATTGCTCCTTATGAAGTAGAGGGTGAGAGTGTGAAAAACGGTATGACGGAAATTCACAAGGCTATGTATCACATTCTTGACCAGTACAAACAAAGCTCCAGAAACATACACCATTGGCAGTTGCCATTCGGTTTTAGTCCGGTTCTAATCCAACCCTAATTGCCTCTCATTTACAAAACAATAGTTGAGGTTAATTGAGATGTATTAACGTTACCCCTTCTCCCTAACTTGATTAACAAAAAATAGCCAAATAAAAAACTGATGAGTTTATCCACAAATACTTGGCAGAAAATTTTCATCGTTACAGGAATAACTGTTAGTGTTTTTTCCATGTATTCTTGTAACGTTTATGCTCAATCTTTTGGGAAAAAAGAAAATGTATTAATTGTCCAAAATCTAGGGGGAATAGTCCGAAAAATTCCCTTAGAAGAAGTAGCACTTCCAGCAATGTCTTCAGCAAAGACAGCGACTAATGCTGAATTTAATCAAGCCCGAATTGAACTGAAATCAGATGGTTCGTTAATATACATACTCCGAGGTCAAAACCAACAAGGTTTTGAAGCTGAAGTGCAAGTTACTCCCAATGGCACTCTTATTCAAGTTGACGAGCAAATAGAGATCAGCGGAGTTCCTGAAGTTGCTGTAAAAGCTTTTAAACGATGGGCACCCAATGACCCACTTATCAGCACTTGGCGGAGTACCCGTCTTGGCGAATTTTTCTATCAATTTGTCATTCAGGATTTTTGGTTAGAAATTGCGGCTGATGGTAATAAGGTCATAATTTACCGCAAAAAAATTCAGTATTAGTTAATCGAAAATACCTTATTTTTAAAATAGAGCTGTGTGGCAACAAAAACCACCTCGGCAAGGTAAGGACTTATCAAAAATCTAAATTTAGGTTGATGTAGCGATGATTTCTAATCGCTATCAAACCTTACTTCATCAAGACACTCATGAAGACTTTTACAATCGGTAACTGGCAAAGACTTTTAACGACCACATTAGCTATAATATTTTCTGGCGCTACTAATGCTGCTGAGGTGCAATTACTTAGAGGCGCTGGTGCTTCTTTTTCTCAACCTCTTTATCAGCGTTATAGTGCAGAATACGAACGGGAAACAGGTGTAAATTTCAGATATACCGCCTCTGGCAGTGGTGGTGGTATTCGTTTGTTTATGAATCAAACTGTGGACGTTGGAGGTACTACTTTAATCCCTACCCCAATTGAGAAAAATCAAATGCAAGATGGGTTGCTGATGGTACCTACAGGGGGAGGGTCTATAGCTATTGTCTATAATCTTGAAGATGTGACTTCTGATGTTAAATTATCTCGTGAGCAACTGGCAAAAATATTTACAGGTAAAATTGCCAATTGGAACCAGGTTGATTCTAGATTTCCTAACAAAAAAATTCAAGTTGTAGTTCAATCTGGTAGTAGCGGTACTACCTTGACACTGACTAGATACTTACGAAAAATTACGGGTGGAAAGATAGAAGCGGCACGGGAACCGAATTGGGGATTTCAGGTTTTTGCTGCCTTTCCTCAAGATAGTGCAGTAGCTGGAGAAGTGCGAAGAATTGATGGTGCGATTGGCTATGTTCAAACCAATTTTGCTCGTCAGAGCAATCTGCCTACAGCTAGGATTGAAAATCGGGTTGGTCGTTACGTGGAACCAACTTTGGCAGAGACGGAAAAAGCTCTAGCTAATATAAAGTTTAACGATGAATTCACGACTGAAGATATTGATGACCCAGAAGATGGCTACCCCTTGGTTAGTTTGAGTTGGTTACTTTTTTCTAAAGAGTATCCTAATGAAACTCTGGTTCAAGCGAATAAGAACTTGTTGAGCTGGATTTTGACTAAGGGTCAAGAATTTAATCAAGAGTTAGAGTACACGAAAATTCCAGAAAATGTAGCGAAGCAAGTGATTGAAACTGCCAATAAGGAATTGAGGGTTCGTCCCTAAGCAGGAGGCAGGAGTTAGGGGGCAGGAGGCATAAGGTAAGAGGTAGAGGAAGCAGAAATTATGATTAAATTGGGTGTGTCATTGCCACTGAGTTCGGTAATACTGGGTTGTAACTTGTTAGTATTACCTCCGGTCTTGGCGCAAGAAAATAATACTAATACGACCGTACCTGAAATTGAAGGAGGCAGAGGGCAGGAGGCAAAGGGCAGAAGCAACAAATCAGATAGCGATAGCCAAGCGTATGCCCTACCCTTCGGGTTCTCCTTGGGAGTACGGGATGCTATGCTCTTCGACCATGCTCCGCAAACGCTTAGAGCAAGTCTTCACCCAAGGGGCGACGCCAAGGGCGAACGAGCGTCAGCGGTAGCGAGGCTACGAACGTCAGGGGATTCCACGCCTCCTGATTTGGAGTCACTAAACGGGAGTTCAGTGGAGGTCTTAAACCCTTGCTCTATGAGGTCGCAGCAGAGACTCCAGGACAGTATTCCTTCTGCCTCCTGCCCTCTGCCTTCTGCCTCTCTCGCTCAACCTCAAATCCCAGAAATTCCTACTAACCCGTTAGAGTCGCCTCAACTCTATAGCCAACCTCCAGATTTGATGGAGGATTTTACCCGTGTTGAAGATTTGCGAGATGTTAGTCCTGGAGACTGGGCTTATGAGGCACTGCGAAGCTTGGTAGAAAAATATCGTTGCATTGCTGGTTCTGGTCAAGGGACTTTTGAGGGAAATCGTGCTATTACTCGTTATGAATTTGCGGCTGCTTTTAATACTTGCTTGCTCAAGATTGGACGTATAATTTATAGCTTGAATAATACATTTCCTAATCAAGAAGACTTGGCAGTTGTACAAAGGCTACAAGCCGACTTTGCTACAGAGCTGGAAACCCTCACTACTCAACTAGATGATTTAGAACAGCGAGTAGATTTTCTTAATGAAAATCAGTTTAGCACGACTACAGTTGTCCGGGGGACAGTAGATTTTAATTTAATTAGTGCTTTTGGAGAGCAGAAAGCTGTTGCTTCTGGGGGAAACCCAAGGGAAGACTTGAATGAAAACCTTACTCTATCAGCGCGGGTAAATCTCAATTTTGATACTAGCTTTACAGGGAAAGACCGATTACGGACTAATATTCGAGCTGGAAATGTTAGCAATTTTGGTAATACTGTTACTGGAACAGATATGACTCGCCTGATTGGTGCTGTTAATACGGGTAACGATGTTAGGATAGGTTCGTTATTTTATGAGTTTCCAATTGGAGGCAGACGCGGTAAAGTAGCGATCGCACCGGCTGCTGACTTTCCCACTCGCATTTTTCCGGCACTGAATCCTGTTTCTCCTATTTCCAATTTTGGTGCTGAAAGTCCTATTTATTCGTTTGCTTTTGGTACGGGTGCTGTAGTTTACTATAATTTCACTGATCAATTTGCTGCTGGTGTTAGTTATTTAACTACGAGTGGTGGAAATCCAGTGGAGGGACTGTTTGGGGGTCAGTATACGGCTTTAGCTCAGGTCACTTATACTCCATCTGATAAGTTAGCGATCGCGTTTACCTATGGTCATTATTATGCTCCCGAACCCGGTGCAACGGTTAATGTCACTGGGAGTAAGGGCAGCAGATTTGCTCAGTTGCCTTTTGGTGGAAGTACGGCGACTTCCTCTAATGCTTATGGCTTACAGTCTACTTACAAGTTGAGCGATCGCTTGATTTTAGGGGGTTGGGTTAGTTATTTTAATGCGAGGGCTGAAAGTTCGCCTGTTGTTAATGGTTTAGATGGTTCAATTGGAGCTAATGCGGATATCTGGAGTTGGGCTTTTACGGCGGTAGTGCCAGATTTGGGTAAGTTAGGGAGTCAGTTAAATTTTGTCTTGGGTATGCCTCCGAAGGTAACAAGTAATGATGTTGCTTCTCGTTTAGATCGGGATACGTCGATGCATTTTGAGCTATCTTATCGCTATCCAATTAGTAATAGAATTTTTATTACTCCGGGTGTTTTTTTGATTACTAATCCTGAGCATAATGCTGCTAATGGCAGTATTTGGATTGGATTATTGCGAACGACTTTTACGTTTTGATTAAGACCAGAAGTGGATGAGTAAACATTTCCTGAGAGTTTAGCGATTTTGCGATCGCAGGCAAAGCAAATATATTTTTCCTACTTTTCCTACTTGACTTTATTGGGTGTGGTCGTAACCCAGTTTGTGATGAAAAGGGGACACGGATTGGTATCAATCAAGAGCCGTTTTGGCAACTGATAACCAGGTGGAGTTGCTTTATATAGTCGTCCTGATAAGTCTTCCTACTTTTCCTACTTGATTTATTAGGGAATAAAAGTTAATGTCATTAACAAGTGCTTTTAACAGCCCCGTAATCTTGGAGAATGTTTCGTTTTAAGTAACTAAAAAGCTTTTACAAAAATGGCAGAAAAGGAATGACTTTACAGAACAACGGCACCAGCCACCACTCATACGATGCTGTGGTTGTTGGTGGTGGAATTATTGGGAAATCCATTGCTTTTGAACTAGCTCGCTCCTCGGTGCGTGTTCTCTTGATCTATCCGCAGCAGCAGAATAGTGATGGTGCTTCGCTGGCTAGTGGTGCTATGTTGGGCGCATACGGCGAAATCACTGCCGACCAAGAGACTCTCGAAGAACAGCTTGAACTGGAGTTTCGGATTAAAGCACAGAAGATTTACCCTGATTGGATCGATAGCGTAAGGGAGGCATCAAAGCAAGATATCTTCACCACACAAGGGACATTTATTATCGGTAACAGTGCAGGCGATCGCGATCGCGCCAATCTCAAGCGCATGAAAGCCCAACTAGAAACCTATAATGAACCCCATGAGTGGGTCGATCCAGAAGATGTTCCCGGTTTAGACACTAACAATTCCTGTCCGGCGTACCAAGCGTTGTTCATCCCTGGTGAAGGGTCAGTTGATTCTCACAACTTACTGTCAGCCCTTGAGGTGGCGATCGCACAACACCCCAAAGGGGAGGTCTTAAACGATAAAGTTGTGAAGATCGATTTTGGCGACACCGAAGGCACATGGAACATCCAGACCGAAAACCACGGTTGCATTTCCACTCCAAATGTGGTTGTGTGTGCGGGAGCTAAGGTTCCAGAAGTTATCGGTGAGACACTGTTTTCCAAGCTGAAACTGCCTGCGGTGTTATTTGGCAAAGGCACCAGTTGTATCTTGGCGGATGCTCCCCATTTTCCCCACACGCTTCGCACCCCCAATCGTTCCTTTGCTTGCGGACTGCACGTTGTTCCTCGTAGTGGGGGACGCTTATACATTGGGGCAACCAATTCTTTGAGCTTGACTGCCCAAATGAGCTTAGGAGTTCAACCGCAAGACCTTCTTTATATTCTTGGTGATGGGGCTAGTCAGTTCAATACTGCGCTGCGAAATACCAGAATCGAGGAAATGCGTTATGGATTGCGGCCCATTCCCTCTGATGGGATTCCTTTAGTTGGAAAAACTGCATTTTCAGGGTTGTTCGTGGCGACGGGAACCTACAGGAATGGGATGCTGATGGCACCGTTAGTTGCCCAGGTGGTGACGGCAGAGTTACTTGGCAAACAATCCCCCACTGAGAATGTGTTCTCGCCGATGATTGAACGTCGTCGCAATGAAAATCCGTTCCAGCGGTTGCTGGATGTGGGTGCTCGCGATTTGATGGCTACGGTACGGGAACCCGGTGGCT
This sequence comes from Coleofasciculus sp., assembly GCF_046565525.1. Taxonomy (NCBI): domain Bacteria; kingdom Bacillati; phylum Cyanobacteriota; class Cyanophyceae; order Coleofasciculales; family Coleofasciculaceae; genus Coleofasciculus; species Coleofasciculus sp. The sequence goes on from NZ_JBKHUP010000063.1 coordinate 30,615, forward strand.
TTTTGCCTTACAACCGTACCCGCGAACTCGAATCTTTTGTTCGCCTGTTGTTTGAAATGGGTGTCTTGGAAAATTCTGCCCATGCGGCGCTGCGGGATAAGGCGAAGCAGATGATGCGCGATGTGCCATTGGATGAAGTTTTCCTGTCCATTTACTACGAATTTATCAAAACCGCCGTGCCTTCTTCTGTGCCGCAAGTTAACCCCCAATTGACAAATGGTAAAGCTGGCAGCGTTGCCAAGAGTGCGGTTAATGTCAAGGGTTGAGCGTTATCGCTTCGACGGCGCAATTCTCAGGAAGGGGTTGGTCTAGTTTATTTGGGCAAGTTATCCCGTCTAATAGCGAGTATCTTGACTGTTTGCAACACAAAGGAGCAATACAATGACTACTTCTAAACGCCAAGCTCTGCAAAAGCAAGGGGAAAAGCGCGTTGCGCTCCTAGAAAAATCCCGCCAGGATGACTTTCGCATTGGTGAAACAGTTCCCCCCAATATACGAACTGTTTTAGGGCAATTAGGAGTGCTTGATTCCTTTGAACGAGATGGTCACCTCCCCTCATTGGGAAATTGTTCTGCATGGGGTGGAACCCAATTGGGATTTCAGGATTTCTTTTTCTATCCCGGGGGGAACGGTTGGCATCTGAATCGGGCACGATTCGATACAGCGCTGGCTAATGCAGCAGAGGAAACTGGTACGATTTTAATGCGGGAGACAACAGTGCTGGAATGTAACCAACTTGCTGATCGCAAATGGAGACTGACACTACGAACCAAAAAAGGTTGCCAATTCCAGGTGACAACTTCATTCGTAGTTGATGCGAGTGGACATCGAAGTATTTTTGCTACCAGGGTTGGGGCAAACAAAGTACGGATGGATCGCCTGATCGGTGTTGCCTCAGTGTTTACTTGGGAAAAAGAGGCTCCAAAAGATTACCACACTTTGGTAGAAGCAACGGAATTTGGCTGGTGGTACGCAGCCCGTCTGCCCAATGACCGTGCGATCGTCACCTTAATGACCGATAGCGAACTGCTGCGAAAACATCAGATCTTCCGGCCAGAAACCTGGACAGCTTATTTAAAGAAAACGCAGTATATTCAGGAGTTAACCTCTCACGCCTCTTCTCAATCCAGGCTTTTGATTCAGCCCGCCTTTTCCCAGTACTTAGATCGGATGACAGGTCATGGCTGGCTGGCTGTTGGAGATGCGGCTTGTACTCTTGACCCGCTTTCTTCTGCTGGCATTTACAAGGCTTTACAGTCAGGAATTAAGGCTGCCTTTGCGATCGCCCGTTATTCTGACGGTGATCGGGACGCTCTTGCCGCATACGAATCTCAAACTCTGCATCAGTTTGAAGTTTATTTGCAAGATCGGTGCAAATACTATGCCCAAGAAAACCGTTGGCCCAACTCACCTTTCTGGCAACCAAGAAGAGGTCAAATTACACTTTCACCCTCAAAACTCCTGAGTTTTCGAGAATCGCCTCAAATCGCCAGCAAATTAAGGTTAAATATGTATTTACCAGCCAAAGATTTGCGATTGCTTTGTCAGTTGTGTACCGCCTCCAACAAAGCCAGCGACGTGGTTTCTGAATTTCTCACCCAAACCTCGCGCAAGCTTTCTGCCTACCGAGTCATTGAGGCGCTTCAGTATCTTTTAGAACAGGAAGTTCTTCAATGAATTTCAACATAAACAGGAAGAGTGCGATCGCACTCTTCACGTAACGAGTGGCTCAAGAGCTTGATAGCTCTTACTTTTCACCCACTTGACCTTCACAAAAATGTCTACACTCTTTACTTCATAAGCTTTTCTACCTCTCTCCGTCGCCCCGTTAGCTATAAAATTTAGGAGACTTCCACATGACAGCAACAACAACCTCTTCCTTATTTGATTGGAAGTTTTCTCTTAAACTGGCTTTCCTTTATATCCTGGCAAAACTCAAGTTTGTTCATGGTTGTTTGCCAGAAATCTTGAGAGAAAAATTACCAACTGGCTGGAATAATCAGATGTTCTGGATAGCTTTTAAATCCGGTGGAAAAACAACTTACTATGAGTATTATTGCCGATTGAAAGAACCGAAATCTTACAAACCTAGAGTATCGGTTGCCCATGAATTTCATCTTACTGAGGAACAGATCCGTGGTTTCTATGAAAGTGGCTATGCCGGACCGTTCGACTTACTGCCTCCAAACGAAATGGAGGATTTACGGCAATATTTCATCAATTCATTGCTGAAAACTGAATCAAAACATTGGTCTTCCACTCATGGAGATTTTGAATTTGACACGACTGATAAAGGTTGTTTAGTAACACTTTGGAATCGAGAAGTGACAGAGGGCTATAAAAAACACCTTATCAAGTTGAGAAATCAGATTGATCTTCATTTAGATGACGATCAATTATTGAATTTGTTTAAGCATCCGGCGATTACTGAACGAGCCACTCAACTTTTAGGACCCGATCTTCTTTTGTGGAGAACTAAATTTTTTGAAATTTTGCCTGGCTTAGAAACAAAATTACATCAAGAATGTACTTGGTTTTTTTCCAACCAGCAAGAATCGATAGTGACTCCAGAAGACGATGAGGCTCTTTTTCAATTAAGCTGCTGGATTGCTTTAACCGATGCCAACAAAGAGAATGGCTGTATGATGATTCTGCCAGGAACTCATAATGAAATTTATCCCATTAAATTAGAGGAAGTCACCCAGGATTCGATTAATAATATGCCTGAGTTCAATCGGGATCTCAAGATCGATTACCCAGGTAAGTTGCCACAACCCCATTACATCGAAATGAAAGCTGGGCAGTTTTATCTGTTTACTGAGCGAGCGATTCACGGTTCAGTCGAAAATAAGACTGATAAATCACGATGGGGATTGAATGGACGGATTGCCACAACTAGCACTCGCATTTACACCAAGAGAATGTTAGAAGGCTTCCATCGCAACAATTACTTAAAGCTGAAAAACATTAATTTGGATAAGTGGAGAGCGGTTCTGCTCAGAGGTGAAGATCGTTTTGGATACAACAGATACACAGAAAAATTGGAGAAGAAGCTTACCTCTGCTTCAACTAAGTAGGAAGTGTCGCTAATGTTAAGGGTTGAGCGTTATCGCTTCGACGGTGCAGTCCTGAGAGAGTTGAGTCGTTGCTTTGAGCTAGATAATTGGCATGGATTCGTTCAACTTGTTGAGGATTGGGCGATTATTGCTCTTGCAGCGCTTGCCTCTTGGTGGACGTGGCAGCACTTGCCGCTAGTCCTGGGCGGGATGGTTTACTTCGTTGCGATTTTGATCATTGGTGCCAGGATGCGTGCTTTGGCAGATTTGCTGCACCAGTCAACTCACAGAACCTTGGCGAAGAATAAATTTCTCAATTTGGTCTTGGGGACGTTTCCTTCAGGTTATCTGGTGCTGCAAAGTTATTCGGGTTATCGCTCCTCCCACGTTATCCTGCATCACGGTCATTTTGGAGACTCCAAGCTAGACCCAGATTACATTGGGTTGCAGGAGAGTGGATTGTACGGAGAAAATCTTTCAGCTAACAGCGTGCGCCTCTATTTATGGAACATTATTCACCCGGCAACGACTCTGACTTACCTGCGCTATCTGCTCAAAAACAGAATTCTGAATCCGCAGGAGGAATTGACAGAGAAACTGGTGCGCCTAGTCTATGTGATTGTGTTGAATTCAATATTTATCGGGTTGGGTTGGGGGTGGTTGTTAGTGCTATATTGGTGGGTTCCTCTGCTGACAACGGCTAATTGGGTTGGAGCGTTTATTGAGTTGTTCGAGCATTACCCGTTGATGGAGGTGACTTCGGAGGGAATTGAGGGCAAGTTCAAAAATCCCCAAACCCAAATCCAAAATCCCAAATCGGTGGACTTGTTTATGTCTCGCAATCGGCTTTGCTCTCCAGTGGCGAATTTTTTACTAGGGATTCATTGGGAAGGTTATCACTTGTTGCATCATCTTTTTCCTGGTGTTCCTTCGTGGCGGTACAGGCTAGCGCACCAGATTTTGATGAAGGACGAAGTTTATGCTTCTCGCAATCAAGAAAGAGGTTGGTTGGCTCTGTTTAAGGAAGCTATGCCGCCAAATGTAACTGAATCTTTGGAGTTATAACCTATGTGTCGCTTAATTCAACTGGCACAAAATACAACCTAAACTGGCGTTATATATGGTGTGCGCTCGATCAAGTAATTCGCTTTGGTGCTAAGGCAAATGAATTGAAATTCGATATGGGCAAGTGGTCGGATGGCAAGTGTGTAAAGGAGATTCAAACATTTTTATAGCCTTCAGTCTGCTCGCCTTCCCCGAAAAATCAAACCTGAATTTATCTTGAAGCGAATCTTCTCTTCATTCATGTCTACAAACTTGACAATATTTTTGTAAGGAGGAATTTATGAAATTAACGACAGAGCAACTAGAGCAATACGAAGAGCAGGGTTTTTTGTTAATTCCAGCCTGTTTTTCCCAAGAGGAAGTCGCGGTCGTGCGAGATTATATTCCAGCTTTGATGACCGATGATTCAGTTGTGAAAGCTTGGGAAGAAGACAACAAAACCTTACGTGCTATCGTTGGACTCCATATCAACAATGAATTTTTTCGTAGCTTAGTCCGACATCCACGCTTACTAGAACCTGCGCGGCAGTTATGTGGTAGCGATTTGTATCTCTCTCGTAGCAAGATAGGTATGAAAAAAGCCTTCTCAGGAGGGATGTGGCAGTGGCACCAAGATGCAGCCTACTCACAGAAATTAGATAATTCGCCCCCGCCACTAGGAGTAATTACGTTTGTGTTTTTGGATGAGGTGAATGAGTTTAATGGACCGATATATTTTATCCCTGGCTCCCATAAAGAAGGTCTCCTCAATCATGAAACAAACGCCAATGCAAATAGAGTTGTTAACGAAAAAAGTGGCTTGGAGGTTAATTACAGTTCTATCATGTCATACACTATCATGTCATACACAGCCCCAAACACAACCATCTCTAGAATAGTAGAAAACAGAGGAATTGTAGCGCCCAAAGGTGTTGCGGGATCTGTTTTATTTTGTCATTTTCTCACAATGCACGGATCAGCTCATAACCTTTCTCCGTTTAATCGCGACATGTTAGGAATAATCTATAAAGATATCAATAGCATATCACCATTAAAATTCAGAGGAAGCCAAGATTGCACACCACTACAGACTCTAAGTAAAAAAGAAGTTGACCACCTATTTTGCGCTAACTTGGCTACAACACCGATCTCGTAATAGTCGGTAAAGTGTTTGAAGAGTTGAGAAAATTTGAGGTAGGGCAATTTGATACAATTATTTGCTTCGGTTTTTTTTATTATGGGATGAGGCAAGCTGAATTGTTGTCAGAGATCGAGCGCATTAAACCCAAAACACTGATTTTGGATACATTGATTGCTCAAGTTCCCAGGCTTCTCAAAGTAGCTAAATTCTTGAGAAAAACTGGATTATTGAGGTTAATTGAACATCAGCGTCTCGATTGTACAGACTTTAAGTCGTATAAAAAACAACTTGGCAATGAACCCATTTCACATATCGATCAACTGTTAGACGAAAAATACCTCGTTTACCTGGACTATTTCTCGGATAATGAAAAAATACTGCCCTTTGAATACCATCGTTTCTATGCAACCGATAAGGTTATGCAGATGTTATTAATCAAGTATGGTTTTCACTTCAGAAAATTGAATTGGCACAACGCTGGAGTTGAAGAATGGACAAATTTGGGGAATTACAAGCATGGTAATCGAGTGTCTTATATAGCTAGTCTAAATAAATTGTGAAACAATGGTAAAAACTACAGTCATTGATTTAAATTCTCCTACCTCTCTTGTCGTACAAAGACTTCAGTATGCTCACCGTTTCATTAGACATTCCATAAACATAACTGGCAACACTTCTCAATGGTTAGAAACGGAGTTTGATGATTTTAACTATGAATTATCAATTGTAGGAAATTACCCATCAACTCAAGGGACTTCCCAAATTATCGAAGCCATTTGTCACCGGGAATTTTCTAAGTATCACCTCAAAGTAGACCCCTCGGAAGCGCTAGTAACCAATGGTGCTTTACACGGATTGTCGCTCATTTTTCGTTCTCTCTACCGTCCCGGTGCTGTAGCACTGTGTCAAGCGCCTGTATTTTGGTGTATTGCAGAACTATTACAGACTTGCGGTTATAGGGTTGAATACTTTTCGTTAGAAAACAATCAAATAGACGGGTCTAGTTTACAAGAAAAATTCACAAAAAATGTTCAAGTTATATTCGTCAACACTCCAAATAATCCCACAGGTGAAATTCTTTCAAAAGATTGCTTCAGGAAGCTTTTGCAGTTAACCCAAAGTTGTCAAGCTAGTTTAATTGCAGACCTAGTTTATGATGAGTTTGTTTTTGAAAAAAATCAGCTCATCCAGCCTCTCTCCCTGCAAGGGATCTGGCAAAATCTTTATGTCGTCAACTCGATGAGTAAAAATTTTGCTGCTCCTGGTCTTAGAGTTGGCTGGATTATTTCTAGTTCGGATAACATTCAATCGCTAACGGCTTTGCTAACCGAGGAGTGCCTGGGTATCTGCTATCCCGCTCAACAACAAGCACTAACAATCCTGAAACGCGGCAATCAATCCTTAGTAGAACGAGTAGTTAAAAATAGAGAAACTGTTGACGCTGTTTTATCACAGATGAGTGAAATCGCCTTTGAGCAGCCCGCAGGCGGACTTCAGTATTTTGTAAAACTTCCCGTTCTAGATATTGAAGAGTTTGCTGACTTTATGTTGACTGAATTTGGGCTGGTTCTGGTAACTTCTGGAACTTTTAGAGCCTGTCCTGACGGTTACGTTAGAATTCCTCTTGGCTATCCAACTGAAACTATCCTTCAGGGAATTGAATTACTTAAGAAAGGATTGCAAAAATGGAATTGAAAGCTAGGACATAAACAATTGCTGACGTAGAAGTACGCCTAGCAGGAGCTGAAAAACTGAAGTATTGGATGTATGAATGGCAACTCAAAAGTTGAGTGATATTAACCAGCACCCTAAACCGCAAAAAGCACAGATCTTAGGCTACAAAACGGACAATCGTGAGCAGTGTTTACTTATAAATTACACACACCACTTGCATTAATAATCTTCCTTAATCCTATGTCTGAAATAGCATCATCCCTCAAGTATCACCAAACCCCTTTGAAAGTCAACAAAGCCAGTCTCCAATGTCTAGACTTATCTTGGTCAGGATTTTCGGAGGAATTTACCCAAGTGATGGGGAACTGTGACTGGCGAATAGAACCGGAAGTGTTTATTACCAAAGCCCATTGGTTAGTTCATAAACAGATGACGGTAGAAGTCTTAAGGACGATCGAGGAATTTTGTTTCGCTCCCAACGCCCCTAGTGCCTTACTTTTCAAAAATCTACCTATAGATAACTTGTTACCCCTAACCCCAAAAAGCGCTGAGACGAGTGCAGGTGAATGTCCCATCAGTGAAGGGTTAATACTAGGTATTGCTAGATGTTTTGGTCAGCCTTTCAACTATTCCCAGAACAAGGAGAGAGGCGGATTAATCAACGATACGGTTCCTACCGAAAAAGCTTACACGATGCTATGTGATGCACGGACTCTATGCAATGCGTTAGAACCCTTAGATATTGAGTTACTGCGCCTTCACCCGATTGAACGGCGAGATGCCAACACTGAAGGATTTTTCTCAAAACCAGCTATTACTGGTACAGTGGAAAACCCTTGTGTGGATCTGATTTATGAAGATATTAGGAGGTCGCGAGGAATTACTGCAAGTAGTCCCATAGAAGAGGTACAAGCGGCTTATGAGAGATTGGGTGAAAAAGCAGCAGAATTAGCGACTGGAGTTTTTCTAACTCAAGGAGATTTGCTAATTATTAATAATAATCGCACTCTACACGGCAGAAAACCATTTACGCCTCGGTTCGATGGTAGCGATCGCTGGCTTAAGAAGACTTTTGTCTCTTTCAACCTTTGGAATAGTGGTAAATGTCAGTGGCCAAGTCGTGAAATGCCCTATTTACAAATTGTTAAATAAGAATGCCAGTGCAATCGCTGATCTTGTAGCTACTGTCTTGATTGTAAAGCAATACCTTCAATAATTTAATGGTCACTGACCTCTTCTGAATGTTGATGGATACAGCCCAGGCCGGATAAGCGTTTCAAAATCTGACCCAATAAAACTGGGTCAGGTTTTTCCTTAAGCAGTTTTATGGTTCTTGAAGCATATCGATAACCTCTACATTGACTTTTGAGATCCCGAACACTGGACAGAGGCCCCTTCGGGGTAAGATTTAAGAGATAATGGGATAAATTCACCATCAAGAAGGAAAGGTTCCCTGCATTAGTCATTCCCGTCTCTTTAATATTCATAAAGTCTTCTAATCCCCAAAATTGTTTGGCATCTCTAAAGTTAAATTCTATTTGAAATCGCAGTCGATAATAGTCAATTATTTTTTCATAACTTAATCTTACATCGCTGGAGAATAAAATGACATGGCTTTGGCTTGAAGTCCGCTGGTTGATTTTGACTATAATCACGACATTCAAATCTTGGGCAAATTCTTTGTGCAGAAGAGTAGATTGATAAATCTCCGTGGTGATTTTGTTTTTGTCCGTTGTCTTTTTTTTTCAAATACTTGGCGGGAATTTGACCAATCTGAAGCCTGGGTCCATACTTGGCCTTAGTTTTTTGTTCTGAATTACAGGGTTTGTAAGGAAAAAAACAAAGCGGAGTCTTGGCGCAATTTAGAAATTAAATGAAGCTTTAATTGACGAGGCATTTGCAAGGCGTTATTATTTCTGAAATGCCCGTCTAGCAATAAATACGTCAAAGGGAGAAATTGATTCATACAGCCCAGCAATCGCGCAATTGCTGCCTTGATTCGCAATAACTCTGGAGTAAAAGTTACTTGTGTTTTGTCTTTATTTTTGCTCCCCAGGGGTCGGCCTCCTTTGTTTTTGACTAGATCTTTATCCCCCTTATCCTGAAGGCTACTTTTATCTGGGGGGCATAATTTAGAATTTTTCGCTGATTTTTTCTCTGCGGATTTAGCTTACTTTTTCTCTTGGGCTGCTGCCTTTTCTTCGGGAGTTTTTAGAGTTTGTTCGATGTGAATAGGAAAGGATTTGCTCTGTTGAACGCTAACTAAAGACAAAGCAAAGAAAGATAACCCCGGCACTGGCTTGCCGTATAAGCGGGAAAAAAATCGGTCAAGACCGTGAGTTTCTTTGACCGCTTTGGTGACAACGAACGTCATCGCCAGCGAGCAAATAAATATCATCTTTGTTGAACAAATGCTCCCGAAAAAATACCCACAACATTGTAGCCCAAGCTAAAACCGTGTAAAAAAATCGTTGTCCCGTGCGATAACTGCAGATAACTGGGGTCCAACGAGAAATCCCCAACATGGTCACTCGGCCCTCCATTGCCAGTATGGAAGAAGCAATCCGGCTTAATTGACGGACACTTGTGGTCCCTATGACTGGACTGAGGCATTGTAAAAGTGGTAAGATGTCTTTCTTATGCGAATGTAAATCTCATTTGTGGTTGTGGTAAACAACAAGTGTACTACGTTGGGCCTCCCTTTTTTTGGCGAAGGTATTGTTTATGGCATACCTTAACCGGAGGACTTAGAAGGCGATGGGCTTCCAAACCTTTAAAGACTTTTGCTGAGGCAATAAAAGCGTTTCGGACAGCAATGTCTTTCCGTTTTTTTGAGTGGTTGACTCAAAATCGGGACGTATTCGCCTCTTATAAAGCCAGTTTTGGCTTTGTCTGGGCTTAGAAATTGTCTAAGTCCCGTTAGCCATCGCTGTTTCCACCCTTTGGATGGTCATGCTAGGCGGCGAGGCGGAAAATCAATCCTCTCCTGCTAGACTTGAACCACTTTCCTCTCGACACCGAGTCTTTTCTCTCCCTATGAACTTCAACGAAGAGGCAGGGGGAAGGGGGCTCTTAGCGGGGGGAAATGAACCCTGCTTCCTGCTCCCTTGCCTCTTTTTCAACTTCTCCAGAAGCTGGGGGTTGACGTGTAGTTGGCTGTAGCGTTAACTCATCTAAAATGCCAGGATTAGATATCTCCAAATAAAAAGGTGGAGCGGGCACAAAAAGGGATTTTTCTATCATATAAACTCTCTCATAGCTGTTCATTTTTTGCTTTTGTTAACAAATCTACTAAGTCATTAATGTTCATTAAGTCAGCTAGATGAGTTCTGGGAACTTTAATTTTAAGTTCTCGCAGCGATGAGTTAACAATTTCAACAATATCCAAACTGGTAGTTCCATATTCCGCCATTGATTTTTTCGGATTTATTTCAGTTTCCTCAAGACCATCAACATTGAGTTTGATGTTTTTGATGACGATATTCAGCACTTCTTCTCGATTCATTCTAGGGTTGCTCCTACGTTTTTGTAGATTTTAATTTTATTGAAAAATCAGGATAATTTTCCAATAATTACTTTTCGTCGATTTTGGTTTTCAGGGTCGTTGATTGGTAGTTGGAAGCTACCCGGCTCAAGGTTGGTGACTGAAACTTTAGACATGAGTCTGGCCTTTGTACTTTTGAAACCAAGGAGGAGAAAATCCCTCGGTGAAGGTTCGGATACCTTCGGTGACTTCTGGTTGTTTTAGCCAAGACATTTGTTCATTTAATGCTAGTTCTGTTTGCTGATGCAAGTCTACCGAATGCAACTGCTCGAAATACTGTTTGCTCTGGGCTATAGCATGGGGTGAACTGCAAAACAGTCGCTGTAGTTGTCGGTTGAGGGTTTTGGACGTTCCCTCTGTGACAACTTCATCCACCAAGCCGAATATCTGTGCTTCCGGTGCTGATATTCCTCGACTGCTGAGAGCCATGTACCTCAGTCGTGCTGGTGTTAAACGACGCAGCAGAAAAGGTGCAATCATGGCTGGAATCATGCCCACAATGACTTCTGATACCATGAAGACTGCGTTATTGCTGGCTAACACGATATCACAGGCAGCTACTAAACCGACACCGCCAGCTATCACATTTCCTTCTACACAAGCGATTACAGGGCGGCTGGAACTGTGGATTAGCGTTAAACAATCAACTAAAATTTTGAAGAACTCCTGGTCGGGTAAACCACCTTTGGCAAAAGCTTCTTCTAGGTCGAGTCCTTTACAAAAGTCAGAACCCATCGCTGAGATGGTAATGACTCGGCAAGACTCATCGTTTATTGCTTCTTGGATAGCTCGACTTAACTGAGAGATTAAGGTAGCATTAAGAGCATTTCCAGATCGCGGTGATGCCAATTTAATCCAAGCCACCCCTGAATCGAGCTGGTATTCAACAGCTTTTGACGTTAACTCCATCCGTATATCCTCTGGTAGTTTTTCACCCGGTTTAACACTAGAAAACCTTGAGTGTCGTAAAGCTTCTCATAGTATCCATTTAAAGTGTTGCGGTCGGGCTCATAGTCTGGACAATCGATAGATTTCTCTCGCGTAGACTCTATCAGTTCATATTCTTCTACCTGAAGACGCAGCCGCTCGTTAAGATGTTGGTCGATATTGAGCGATCGCACCATCTCAGAAGCCGCAGCCCCGATAATCGCACTGTAAAACTCCCCCTGGCAACCGGAACCGTAAGCAAACAATGAAATCTGGTCACCTGGATTGAGATTTTCTGCTGAAGTTAACAACCCCAGCAAACAAACAAAATTAGAGCCGCCGTAGCAACTACCAATCCGCTTGGCAAAGTACAAACTTTCTGCTACTTTTTGCTCAAAGTTCAACTTGATGGTCTTCTTGTTTGCGGCAATCAACCGACTCACTATGTCGCGGTGAGCCTGAAACGTCATCCCCGGAAAAGGAGCGTGGTAAATGTGCTTTTTGAAATCTGCATCGTAATCTACTTTACCAGTTATTTGTTCGTAATGTTCGTATGCTCCCTCCAACGCATCAAAATACGAATAAATGCTGATTTGACCGTTCATGGTTTCGGTTCTGGAAGTGGGTCGAAAGGTATCAGCAATCTCGTTTGTCCAGTAGCCAGCCTTATCCAGTTCGATTTCGAGAATCTGAGGATTTTCACTAACTATGAAGGCAACAGCACAGCCACCGCCTATCGGTTCATGTTCAGTACCAACAAAATTGCGACTGAAGTCCGTGTTAATCACTAAAGCCTTTTTCCCAGGTCGGATATCCGATGCTACCCAAGATGCAGCCATCTTGAATGCCCCGGTGGAACTGTAACAGGCGTGTTTGACTTCAAAGTTGCGGCAATTGGGGCTTAGGTTGCAAAAACGATGCACCCAAGTTGAAATCGGCTTGCCCATATCAACCGCCGACTCGGTGCCGACAATGAGCAGTTCTATATCCTCAATATCTTCTGGTGACAAGAGCTTTTTGGCTGCATTTACGGCAAGGGTAACAGCATCTTCCCATATTGGATAGACTGATCGCTGTTCGCATATTAAATTAGTAGCTATGTACTGGGGGTCTTGACCGCGTGCCTTTGCTAAATCGGCTAGATCGAGATAGAATCGCCCTGCGTACAGATTGATTTTTTCAATTCCTACAGGCATTTAAACTCCTTTTTTTGAGTAAGACTTAATCTCAGATGGCTCAAGCCAGCACCGTTTCCGTTGGAAAGGATAGGTGGGTAGCCCTACTCGGCGACGCGGGTAATGTCGGTCAAATCCAGCCCCATTTATGTCCCAGCCACTCACATACAGGGTTGCTAGACTGTTGAGGAGCGATCGCCACTCATCTTCATCCTTTTTCAAGGACGCTAACCAAGTGCCAGTTCCTTTGGGCAAGCAACGCTTACCCATGCCAATCATCGTGTCTGTTGAACCAATCTCTAAAAAGAGTTCATACCCAGCATCAGCCAGGGTCTGCATTCCTTGATAGAAGCGTACTGGTTGACGAATATGATTGCACCAGTAGCTGGCATCCAGTATTTCTTCAGGCTGCACCATTTGCCCTGTTACGTTGGAAATTAGGGGGAGAGTAGGGGCAAAGAACTTTACCTGAGAAGCTGTTTCCTCAAAAGTGTTAAGGATGGGTTCCATTAGGTGCGAGTGAAAAGCGTGGGAGACATTTAAAGGATGGGTTGTAATGCAATCGTCTTCCAATCGTTCTAGCACCGCCTCCACCGCTTGCCTTGTACCAGAAATCACCGTTTGTGTGGGACCATTGACCGCAGCAATGGAGATAGCGTTTTGGTAGGGCGCGATCGCTTCTAGCACCAATGCTTCCTCAGCAAATACCGCAGCCATTGTACCCTCGCTTGGCAGCGAACTCATTAGTCGTCCGCGTTCGGCGATTAAGCCCAGTCCATCTTCTAAACTGAATACTCCAGCGATGCAGGCGGCAACATATTCTCCCACACTGTGACCCATGACTGCATCGGGTTCTATTCCCCAAGATTGCCACAATTGGGCTAGGGCATATTCTAGGGCAAACAGTGCAGGTTGGGCATAGGCTGTGTTATCAAGCACAGAGGACTGCCCGGACTCTGGATATAATACCGACAGCAGAGATTGGGACTGATAAGGGCGCAGCAGTTCATCGCACTGATTTAAAGCTTCTCGGAATGTGGGCTGAGTATCGTATAGCTGACGTGCCATACCAATGTACTGAGAACCCTGTCCCGTAAACAGAAACGCTATCTTAGGGCGGTTGCGATCGCCTACCTTGCCTTCTTGGGTTCCGTCAGTCTCCTTCCCGGAGGTAAAATTACCGAGTTGCTGGCGCAGAGTATCGGCTTCCTCGGCTACTATAGCTAGGCGGTGGTCGAAATGCGACCTGCCAGTGTTCGCTGTGAAGCAAATATCTGGAAGCAACTGATCCGGATTAGCTGCTAGATGACTTTCGTAGCGATCGGCTAGTTGTTTGAGGGCTTTATCAGTTCTTGCTGATAGTGTCAAGAGATGCAACGGGCGATCGACTGAGAATTTGGTAGGTTGGAATTTTGCATTGTCCAGATCCTGCAATCCAAAATCTAAAATCGTCAAACCCAAATTATCTGGTGCCGCTTCCAGCACCACAAAGGCGTTGGTGCCTCCGATGCCAAAAGAATTTACCCCAGCAAAACGGGGCTTGATTTGAGGTGACCAAGGGCGTTGCTTGGTAGGAATTACAAAGGGAGTTTTCTCTAAAGCAATGTCGGGATTAATTTCTTTGAGATGCGGGTGAGGAGGAATCTCACCATGTTGCAGAGATAGCACTGCTTTAATTAAGCCAGCTATTCCAGCTGCTCCTTCCAAGTGACCGATATTGGTCTTAGCTGTACTGAGGGCACACTGCTGCTCTGGCGATCGCCCTTGTCTTAACACCGCAGCCAAAGACTGTACCTCAGTCGCATCGCCCAGGGGTGTACCAGTGCCATGAGCCTCCACATAGTCTATCGACCTAGGTGACACACCAGCGTTCTCCAGAGCTTGGCGGATAAGCGCCTGTTGAGCGAGTCCATTGGGAGCCGTCAAGCCAACGCTGCGACCGTCCTGATTCACTGCCGAACCCCGCAGCACTGCTAAGATGCGATCGCCATCATTTAATGCGTTCGACAAGCGCTTGAGAACGACCATGCCACACCCTTCTCCCCGCACGTAACCATCGGCAGATGCGTCAAAAGTTTTGCAACGTCCATCTGATGCCATCATTCCAGCTTGAGAAAAGGCGATAGTCCACTCAGGTGACAGGATGAGGTTCACTCCACCAGCCAGGGCTAGGTTTGACTCTTTAGTTCGCAAGCTCTGACAAGCCATGTGAACGGCTACAAGAGAAGAAGAGCAAGCTGTGTCCAACGTCATGCTTGGCCCTCGCAGATCCAGAAAATATGACAGGCGGTTAGCGACAATGCTATTAAAGATGCCTGTACCTGCTCGCTGAGGTGGGTTGAGTAACAGCTTGTAATAGTCGCAACTAAATAACCCCACAAACACTCCAGTCTGGCTGCCAGCAAGTTTGTCAGGTGCCAGCCCTGCATTCTCCAGCGCTTCCCAGCTAACCTCCAATAGTAGGCGCTGTTGCGGGTCCATCGCTGAAGCCTCTCCAGAGGAAATCCCAAAGAATGAGGGGTCAAACTTGTCTACATCTTCCAAAAAGCCGCCCCAGCGGGTGTTCATTTTATCATCGCTATCCAAATTTTTGTCGTAGAAGGCATCTACGTCCCACCGATCAGTCGGCACCTCGCTGATGGCGACCCTACCTTCACATAGTAGTTGCCAGAAAGCTTCCGGGTCTTTGGCATCAGGGAATCGGCATCCCATACCAATAATGGCAATTGGTTCTGTTTTAGCATCCGCTAAGGCGGAATACTCTGTTATTTGGTTCATAAATTGAATAAGAAGCGACAATCTAATTGGATAGGGGCTTTAGCTGTGTGTTAATATTACTCATTGATTATGCTAGCTCTTGGTGGAGATAAGGTTGTTACTCAAATCGCGTTTTCTTGCTTATTCGTCTTAAAATTATTAACGGATTCCGATTTTTACCCCTAGGATTTTATCTTACTGCTTGTCTTTATCACTACTCCCTTTTTGAAAGATACTTTTTCAGAATTTTGCTTGCTTTTTTGTTGTAAATATTTACTCTTTTTCGGAAAATTGATACATAAGCTTTCCCAATTCTAAAAGGCTCTGCTTCAGAATCTGAATGAATTTTTCTGTCTGCCAACGTTTGCTTGCTACAGCAAAGGATATCTTTTCACGCTCCATTACATACCTGATGTCATGGGCATAATGATCCCACACAGAGCCGCACATCAGCTCCCTACCCATTTCGCCAGGTAGGGTCACAATCGTGATTCCACTCTTGGAGAAAAACTCAGTGTAGGCTTTGCCGAGGAAGATATCGGGAAGCACATCTCCTTGGTAACGCGCGAGAGTATGAAGAGTCCAAAGGTGACGATAGACTCCCTCCCCCTGTTTACAATCAAACAGTCGCCAGACATAAGCCATAACCGCACGCTTCAGGGTCAAGTACCGCACCTCGTCAGAAGTCACCTCACTAAAGGCTCTGATTAGCTCGACAAATTCGGGAGTGACTGCGAACGCCGACTCGACTCGTCCGTATCGGAAACTCCTGGTATGTACCATTGTTCTAGTGCTGATCAGCTCACCGCACAGACGAAAATGTGCAAGCTGAAGCGAGAGGGCAACCACAGCGTCTGGAATCAAGCCATGTTGACGAATAAAGTCTGAGCCGAATTCTTTGAAAATCAGCACCCGTATTGAATCTTGTGCAATCAGATGCTCCGCTGTTGTCGATGCCTGCTCAATCGCTTCCTGAAGTTCCCGGTCTAAAGTCCATTGCAGTTGCGTTGGTGGCTGCAATTGGATAAAAGCGGTGTCCAAGAGCGGAACGCTTGGGTGCTGAAGATCCTGGTAAACTTCCCCAATTAAGCGCGACACCGTATAGCCGTCTAATCCAGTGTGTTCACAATGAATTGCCAACTGATTTGAGGCTGTGAAAATTAGCTGTATGGACTTGTCGAACCAGCGGTTGCGCCCATCTCCGTAAAGTGCGTTCCTAAGCACCGCCTCTGTGTCAGTTGGTATTGTTTCGTCTAAACACACAACAAACAAAGCGCTATCCAACAAATCTAGGGAGTGAGCGTTTTCTTGAGATAGAGTACTCATGTAGGAACGGTTAATAGCCCAGGGAATTCTGTTTAGGGTAGTTAGCGCTCCTATGGGGGGTGCTCCAGCCAGAGTATTTTCTAAAATCCAGTCGAGCTGCTGTGCGATTGCATCCCATGTCGGCAGTTCCTCTCCTTCGATGAGCTTCAAGGCGTAAAATACATTCCGCCGGATGACCACTATATGCTCTGGATTTTTTGTTCGCTGCAAGCTGTCCCGCTTTATTCCAGGAATTCGCGAGACGCCGAACAAGTTCTCGTACTGAGCCATGCACAGGGGGGGTTTGTTTTTTTGATAGATATCCCGGTCTGGCTCTAGTTCCCGACGTTTGACTTTCAGGTAGAACTTGAGTACATGAGAAATTACGGTAGCAGCAAAGCGAGTGCATGAGTATTTCTCGGTCGTCAAGACTGGTGAAACCAGGATTGCATTGCCTTGGCAAAAGGGAATAGACAACCGATTTTCTAGTCGGCTATTCAGTGTGAATTCATGCAAGTAGCTGGTATTCGTTGAGCGGTCAATCATCTCCAATTGCTTCTGGAGAACTGGCCCGCTCCCCTGCTGAAAGTCCATCGCTGCTGCCTTTGTTTGAGCCAGTTCTGCATCGCTCAATAGCGGTGCGACTATTTCGAGATAGCGCTCTAAGGTATCTTCAATTCGTGGTAAAGGCAGTTTTGGAAGGGACTCTTGAAATTGGTACATGAGGAATCTTTCTTAATGACTACTGAGTGTAGTTATAAGTAGTTGGTGGCGATGGGGGAAAAGGAAAAACAAATTCATTTCCCCGTTACCTCGTAATTATCCAGTTTTTTAGCTCAACAACAAATAGATAAAGTTGGTATGTTTCTGTATAGTTATATTGCTGTAAGCTGCAAGCTACACAATTATTTGCTTTTGTCAATATACTAAATTGGTCAATTAATTTGCCAACTAGAAGCTCAGATTGGTTCCAAGAGGCGCGATTTGAAGAAAAGCGATCGTGCCAGTGGAACTGCGCTTGGTTGGCTCAACTGATCATTCTTGACAAGTTAAAGCCGAGTAATTTTTGTCAATGAGAAAATATCAGTAGTTCGAGGCATCCGACCTTCTGACCACCAGAGTAGTTAAAATTATTTAGAAGCTTTTCCAGCAAGTCTGGCTTCTTCTAGCCAACCATCAACCAGCGCTTGATGGTTTTTGGCTCTTTCAGACTAACTATGATAAATTACTAGCAAAAATGCCAATTAAGCAGAACCCTTCTTCTAAAATTGTCAAAATTCTTTAATCCATAACCCCTCCTTTTGATCAGCTTAATTTTTTGATTAATTCCCTCCACTGTACCCTGTGTAGTACGATTGTCAAAATAGGCTAATATTTCATCAATCCATCTTTTTATTGTTTGACAACTTTTGGGAAAATATTTATAAGCTTTTTTCATCCATTCCGCGATATCCCATAAAGCTTTATACCCGGTTATCTGACTTTCAAATATATCCCGTATACTTTCTTTGATTTGATACATTTCTATGAGTTTAGCAGACACGTTTTTGACTTCGTTTAACTTCTCTTTTTCGCTCTCATTAAGTCTTTCCTTTTTCTTGAGTAAAGGATATTTACTGTGAGCAATTCCTCGCACCTTTTTTTCTCTTTCTCTTTTGTCTTTTAGTTTCGCCGCCTGCCTTTTTTCAAACTTTCTTTGCTCGTCTAATTCTTCATTTATTTGTTTCATTACATGGAATCTGTCGGCTACTACTTGTGCATTAGGGATTAATTCTTCTACTACAGTTTTATAAGGTCTCCATAAATCTATGCTGACTTCTTCTATTTGACTTAATATCTCCGAACCCAAGCTCTGTAAGTATTCTGCTATTGCTTCTTTATTTCTTTTCTCTAACAATGCTATCGGTTTTCGTTTATCCAAGTCCACTAAGACTGCGGCATAATTCTTACCTCCTTTTAGATGGGTTATTTCATCAATCCCTAACCTTTTTAATCCCTGAGGTTTCTCCTTCAATAAATCCTCCTCTAGTTCTTTAAGTATTGTTTCTATTTCCGCTGAAGTCATTCGGTTTCTCTTGCCAGCATTAGCCACATCTGTTGCCAGAACTTCTTCTATTACTTTTTGCGCCAATCTTTTTGTATAGGTTCTTCTTTTTTTGACAAAAGTTAATTCTTCTGAAAAAACTTGACGACAATTTTTGCATCTGAATTGGCGACGATTAACGAATAAAAAAACATCAAAGCTACTCAGGGGAATATCTCTTACTTTATAGGGATGAGATTGATGTATTTTGTCAGTTGATTGGTGGCAATAAGGACAGGTTGCTCTATTGGCTTTATTCGCTAATTCAATTAATATTTCATTTTCGGTTATAAACCAATAGTTAGTTGCTTTAAAACCCTCAAACTTGATAAGTTTTGTAACGAAAAATAGAAGGGAGTTAGATGGCATAGTATTAACTCTTGATTTTTGCTGTAAATCGTCAGAATATTTTATATCATAAAACCCAACCTTAAATCAAGGCACAGCAAGGACTTAAAGCGACTTTGAGCATAAAAATATTGCAAGTATTTGTTTTTTTTACAGGTAATTTATCATAAGCTGTCATGCATTTAAACTGTGATAAGAGCATTACCCTTATTTTTCAGTTTGCGCCCCCAGTTAATAACTAGCT
>NZ_JBKHUP010000064.1:0-49745 GCF_046565525.1 Coleofasciculus sp.
ATGGTGGATTAGTCGAAATTAAAGCTGGCTCACTTTTTTTAACCAATAACGCTTCCGTGCAAACCCAGGTAGGAAGACAAAGGAATAGTAATCAGCTTGCACAGGGAAATGCGGGTAACGTGAGTATCAATGTTTCAGGTGCTGTTTCTTTTGACAGTAGCCGTATCTTCAGCAGTGTGGAACCTGGAGGAATAGGCAATGGTGGATTAGTCGAAATTAAAGCTGGCTCACTTTTTTTAACCAATAACGCTTCCGTGCAAACCCAGGTAGGAAGAGCAACGGAGAATAATCAGCTTGCACGGGGAAATGCGGGTAACGTGAGTATCAATGTTTCAGGTGATGCTTCTTTTGACCATAGCGGCATCTTGAGCAGTGTGGAACAAAACGGACAGGGCACTGCTGGCTCAATCGAGATTGAAGCTGGTTCACTCTCCTTAACCAATGGCGCAAGATTGGATGTTAACAATCAAGTCAAAGGAAATGCAGGAGATATCACACTCGACGCTAACCGCGTCACCTTGAACAATCAAGCCGAAATTTCTGCCAAAACCATCGGTGGTGATGGGGGCGATATCTCCATCACGGCAACGGATTTGCTGCTACTACGCAACCAAAGTAAGATTTCTACTTCAGCGGGAACGGAAACAACACCAGGTAATGGTGGCAGAATCACTATTAATGCGGAAGATGGCTTTGTCATCGCAGTTCCCTCAGAAAACAGTAACATCGTCGCTAATGCTTTCGGTGGTCGAGGTGGTGTGATTACAATTAATACCAACCGGATCTTAGGACTTAAACCCGAAAATCGGGTAACTACGCGGGATGCCTTGATGAACATTATCAATAACCCTCCTAGTCAAATCAGTGCGGGTTCTGATATTGGTCTTGAAGGCACTATCGAAATCAACACCCTGCTGATTGACCCCAGCCAAGGACTGAGTGAACTGCCGATTGAGGTTATCGATCCTAGGGATCAAATTGCCACAGGCTGTGGAGCAACGGGTGGAACAACAGCCAACCGTCAAAGTGAATTTGTGGTTACGGGACGCGGTGGACTTCCTCCTGAACCAGATGACCTGCAAACTCCTGGAACCCTTTCGCCAGACTGGGTTACTCGTGATCTGGGCAATGTCAGCCGCGCCGACATTCCCGATGAACCCCTTGCCACCGATTCCCCAGACACCCTCGTCGAAGCTCAAGGTATGTTCATGAATGCCAATGGGGAACTGATTCTCGCCGCCCAAGTGTCTACCGCCACCCCTGATCAGTCCGGAGTTTCCCCTCAGTTCTGTTCACCCGTTGGCGATCGCCGTTAGGGATTATTGCAGCTTGTCATAGAAAAGTCAGGTTATATTAGACACATCTACATAAGCCTCAAAAATAAGCATCTACCTTAAGACAGATTTAAAGTGGTAAGAGGGGCATTGCCCGCCCTACATCTACATATAGAGACGCTGCGTAAGTCTCGCAAAAGTCAGGTTACTGGGTCAAAAATTAATCCCCTTTCATTCTTCTTCCCTCATTCTTTCTGCTTGCCTCTAATGCAGCTACAGTTCTTTGTGCTCTTTCGATACCTCTACAAGTCCTGCTGGCTCAGTTTAACCCTAATCTGCTTCAGTCTGACCCCCAAACTACTGTACGCTCAGGAACTTGAAGTGAGTCAAAATGGAGTAGATGCCACTTTACCCAAGCAGAAACCAACACCTGCGATATCCATTGCACAAGTGCCACGGGAGCAGCCACCTCCATCCCTGGAACCTCTGCCAGAACAGCAACCTTTACCAACACTACCCCCCGATGATCAACTCCTCTCACCCCCCACCCAAGACATACCACCCCCAGACTCTATCCCAGAGGAAGCACCCGCCACACTCATCGTTGAACAGTTTAAGTTTGAAGGCAATACCATCTTCAGCGATGCAGAACTAGCAGAAACCCTCAAAGATTATATCGGTCGTCGGATTTCCTTTGCCGAACTCCTCCAAGCCCGCTCAGAACTCACCCAACTCTATGTTGAGCAGGGTTACACCACCTCTGGAGCGATTCTTCCTGAACAAAAAATCTCCAACCCAGACTCAGCCATTGTCACGATTAAGCTAGTAGAAGGAAGTTTACAGCAAATTAACGTTACAGGAACCCAACGATTAAGACCCAGCTACATCAGCAGTCGGCTGGCACTCGCCCAGACTCAACCCTTAAATGTGAATAGCTTACTGGAGAAATTGCAACTGCTGCAACTTGACCCATTAATTGACAGCTTGTCTGCTGATTTGCAGGTAGGTACGCGCCCTGGTACCAATATCCTGCAAGTCGAGGTGACGGAAGCGGACACCTTTAGCACCAATCTAGAATTAAATAATTCGCGATCGCCTACTGTCGGCAGTCTCCAACGTCAGATCATCCTCAACGAGGCAAACCTCCTGGGTTTTGGCGATGCCATCAGCCTTAGCTATACCAATACAGAAGGCAGTAACGGTGGGAATTTGAGCTACTCCCTACCCGTTAGTCCTGACAATAGCCGAGTCACCCTAGCCTTTGGTATAACCGATAGTGACGTGACTGAGAATCCCTTTGATGTCCTAGATATTTCCTCTAAATATCGCTACTACGAACTCGGATTCCGTCATCCCTTGATCCAAACCCCCAGCCAAGAACTAGCCCTAAAACTCACATTCTCCCATCAACGCAGCCAGAGTTTCCTGGGTATTGATGATATTGGTGCATTTCCCCTCGCTCCTGGTGCGGATGAAGAGGGGCGCACCCGTGTCTCAGCGCTGCGATTTTCTCAAGAATGGACAAAGCGTAGTAGCCAAGAGGTTCTCGCATTTCGCTCTCAGTTTAGTCTGGGATTAGATGTTTTCGACGCCACAATAAACGATAATGGCGAACCCGATAGTCGCTTCTTGGCATGGCGCGGGCAGGGACAATGGGCGCGTCTACTCGCACGGGACACTCTTCTGCTGCTGAGAACCGATGTACAACTCTCCGAGAGTCGGCTACTGGGATTAGAACAGTTTGGCATCGGTGGACAAGAAAGTGTGCGAGGCTATCGACAAGATTATTTACTCAAAGATAATGGAATTCTGGCTTCGGCAGAAGTGCGTCTGCCCATTCTCCGGGTATCCGAAGTCCAAGGATTGCTGCAAATCGTACCGTTTATTGATGTCGGTACAGCCTGGAACAACGGTGATGAACCGGAAAATTGTGACATTCCCGATACGTTGGTGAGTACGGGATTGGGTTTGCTGTGGCAGATGGGAGATAATCTCACCGCTCGTTTAGATTTTGGCATTCCGTTGGTATCAATTGATGACAGAGGTGACACATGGCAAGAAAACGGCATTTATTTTTCTATTATTTACACACCCTTTTAAAGTTTGGCAGAATAACGTGGAGATGTTTGAGTCTTACTTCCAAATTATTGAAGGGTTCAGTTAACTACCTTTTAATCGTCGGTTTATCCGCATGGTTTTGTATCGTAGGATTGCCCGCGATCGCGACAGGTTCAATCCCCCATAGTACAGCAAGACAAAACCCCCCAATCCCTTCATCTTCGTTACCAGAAACTGATGAACCAATTCCCCCATTTTTAAGCAGCGCTAAGGGGAATCAAACCTCAGGGGAGAGTCTGGAGCAACAAGCAAAAACCCTGTACGAAGGCTCGCGATTTTCGGAAGCCTCCCAGTTATTAGAACAAGCACTCCAAGGTTATCAGAACCAAGAAGATACCATCGGGCAAGCCGTTATTCTCAGTAACCTTGCCTTAAGTTATCAACAGTTGGGAATGTGGGAAAAGGCAAATCAAGCGATCGCCCAAGCTTTTACATTACTTAAACAATCTCCCAAAGAGACGCCAGAGAGATCGGTGATTTGGGCGCAAGCCTTGGATGTACAAGGAAGTCTCCAACTGGCAGAGGGAAAAGCTGCCCAAGCTGTTGATTCCTGGGAACAGGCAACCCACTTATACACACAGTTAGAGAAATATAACCGCGCCACTCGCAGCCAGATTAATCAAGCACAAGCATTACAGGCGTTGGGATTATACCGTCAGGCACGTTTACTTTTAGAGAACTTACAACACACCCTCAACTCTCAACAACCTGATGCTCCCTCTCTCACTCAAGCTGAGAACCTGCGAAGTTTAGGCGAGGCTCTCCGGGGGATTGGCAGATTAACCTGTACTTCAGAGAATTCTCGGCCTAACTCAGACTGTGTTGCTGCTGCCAGAGAAGTATTACAGGAAAGCCTCAAACTTGCCCAAAAACTGCAATCACCAGTCGCTATTGCCTCAGCTAATTTAAGTCTGGGAAATGTGGCGTGGGAGCAGAGTCAAGTGGCTCGTCAACGAATCAGGATGCCGAAGAAATTAACCAAATTATGGTTGCGGCTCGTCAGGAAGCCGAACGTCTCCAAGATGTGCGATCGCTAGCCCTAGTTCTAGAGGAGCAGGGACAGCTATATCAACGTACCCAACAATTATCCGCCGCGCAAAACTTGACCCGACAAGCCCTGAATTTATCCCAATCTATTAACGCCTCCGAGATTTCCTATCAGACAGCATGGCGACTTGGACGTATCTTTAAAGAACAGGGCAAGATTGAGGAGGCGATCGCGGCTTATTGGCAAGCCTACGAAGCCCTAAAATCAGTACGTTCGGATCTCGTTGGGGCAAATTCCGATACACAGTTTTCCTTCCGGGAACGTGTTAAACCCGTCTATCGCGAACTCGTGGATTTGCTGCTAGAATCTTCGGCGAACGAAACAGCATCAACCCTGGAAAAACAGGAATCACTCAAGCTAAGCCTGGACAAACCAAAAGATTCCAAGCAAGACAAACTCAAAAAAGCGCGTGAAGTCTTAGATTCCCTGCAGGTGGCAGAGCTACAAAACTACTTCCAGCAAGCCTGCGAGGATGTCAAATTAGAACTCGATCGTGTGGTGAATCGGGAAGCTGAAAAAGGTCAGAAAGCGGCAGTAATTTACCCGATTATCCTTGATGATCGCCTAGAAATTATTCTCAAACTGCCGGATCAAGAAAAATTGTACCAATATACTTCCGTCAGAGATTCCCGGAACAGGATTGAGGAAACTTTGGATGAGTTCCAGAATAACTTGTGGGATGAGTATAAATTCAGAGCTGTCAGGGAGAGTGGAAAAAAAGTGTATGACTGGCTGATTAAACCCTTTCGCGATCGCCTTGAGGATAGTGAGGTTAAAACCCTCATCTTTATCCTAGATGATTCCCTGCGGACAATTCCCATGTCCGCACTCTATGATGGTGATCAATTCTTGGTGGAGAATTATTCTGTGGTGCTGGTTTTAGGATTAGAAGTACGCGATCCTACTCCCCTAAACCGTGCCAACATGAAGGTACTGGCAGCCGGTTTAACCAATCCACCAAAAAGATTTGAGCAGTATGCCAAACTACCTTCCGTCAATCCTGAACTCGATGAGATTAAGAAAGCAGGAGTATCGGTTAACTTTATCCGAGATGAGGAGTTTACTGAAGATAAATTCAACAAAACGTTAAATCAGGAGAATTTCCAAGTCGTACATTTAGCAACCCACGGTCAATTTGGTGCTGATCCAAACGATACTTATATATTGACAGCAGACAATAAGATCACACTAAACCAACTCAATGAGATGTTCAGCACTCTCCGAGGCACCAAGGCGGTTGATTTGCTTATCCTGAGTGCCTGTCGCACAGCAACCGGGAATGATCGCGCCGTCTTGGGGATTGCGGGTACAGCGGTAAAGGCTGGTGCAAGAAGTGCGATCGCGGGATTGTGGAGTCTAGCGGATCAGCCTAGTGTAGAGTTTACCCGAACGCTGTATCAGTATCTGGGTAAACCTAATTTTACCCGAGCTGAGGCATTGCGTAAGGCACAGCTAGCCCTGTTGAACCACCCCGATAGACTCTACACTCATCCCCGCTATTGGGCACCGTATGTTCTAGTCGGGAGCTGGTTATAATCACAGCCGTTGTCGTCTTGTCTCCTGATTCCAGAGGCTTCAGGCTTTAATTCAATAACTGGAGCCTGAGCCAAGTCTTGAAGCTCAGGATCAACCTCTCTCAGAAGTTGCCTCCATTGCTCTAAATGATGCGTAGGAGATTGGGCAAGTTGTTCGAGGCGATCAAACCAAACATTTTCACTGGAACCCATACTTACTCGTTTGATCCAGCCCGAAACACTTGGATTGGCAGTGTTATCGTTTATATCACAAATAATCCGGAAAATCCAAAAATATTCCTTGTCAGGCTCCAGTACGGTTTCAGTATGGGGTAGGGCAATCTTTACAAGTCCTGGGTTTTCGGGTAAGGAAACGACTATTTTTTGATGTTTTAATACTGAGTTTTCCTGTTCATCAAGCAACTCAAATTCTGCGGTGGTAACGCCGTAATTCTCACCCTCTTGAGTCCGGTAACTATAAGGGACGTAAAAGAGGAAGGTGGGATGGGTTTGAGTGGTGAGAACCAGTTCACTGCCATCAACTAAAGCAATTAAAGGTCTTTCCCGATCCGCTGCAAAGCATTCTCCACGCACTCCACCCGATTTGCTGCTACCAGGAGGTTTGCCAAACCCTTGAGCTTGGGCTTCCTTGGAGATGAATGTCAAAACCATCACACTCGACAATAATGCAACGAGTGTCCAAGTGAGTCCTTTTTGATAGAACGGCGACAGTGTAAAAGTCATGATCCTGTTTATCTTAATCGACAATAAATATCACGTCATAATCGTTGACGTCAGCCTAGAATAAATCCCTAGTCAAATACTTGTTTTTAATTATACTCTAGTGCCATCAATTATTTTATAAATTTATTGTGTTTTTTAACATTCTAAACCCTTTAAAATTTACAATTCAACAAAAATAGCAATAACGGCTTAACCCTAGAGACACTTTTACAAATGGAATAAAACATCGGAGAAGTTTTTTACAGGTAATTCGCTTTTCTGATTTCTTGAATAAAATGAACGGTAGAGACGTTGCAGGTAACGTCTCTACGATAAAGGTGATTCCCAAAGCAGAATGGGGATTAAGGGTGTTGCAAACGATAAGTAAAGTATCCGACACCTACACCGGTCATGACTAGAGCGATCGCAGGAGGAACCAAGGGAATCCAGCCACTGCGGTACGCCAGCATCCCATAACCAGCGACAGAAAGCAGGATAAGCGCTGCAATGGAAGCACTTGCCAGGTGGGATGCCTGATTGAACCGCCAAACAATGACACCACCAACCAATGACCAACCCAAGATCCAGAGACTTCCGCCCCAACTTGTCCACCACCAAATCAGGGGACGATCATTCAATACAGTACTGATGATTTGACTGGTCATCTGCCCATGTAGAATAACTCCTGGCATTTCACCATAGGGGGTATTCCTGATATCGGCTCCGACGAGGGTATTCGCGGTATAGCCGATCAACACAATGCGATCGCGAATCATTTCAGCCGGAATCTGGTTGTCCAGAACATCTTTGAGGCTGACAACTTCTGCGAATTTGCGAGCATCGCCATTGGGAGCGCGGAAGTTAATTAATGTCTGGTATCCCACAAGTTGCTCTGTATTTTGATAACCACTTCCCTTTCCAGCTAGTCGCCCAATGACGGTATTGTCGAACTGCATCTGCTCAAGTTCCCCTGACTCCTTTAGTGGAGAAGTGTAGGACTTTCCTTCAGCCTTCAGGTATTGACGCGCCATGACCAAGCTAAACGCATCCAGTGTATTACAAAAGTCTGGGTCAGGTGGCTGCATCAGGAGTTGGCGGCGTGCAGTATTACCGTCTTCTTCAAGGATCAAATCAGAAAACCCGACGCGCTCAATCGGCACTTCTGGTGGCGGGTTCACACCTCTGACGGCTTCACCGCGATCCTTGCCACTACTTTTGCAGATCGCCATCAAGTTCTGAGTTTGCTTCATACTAGCTGCCACATCTGCCTTTGCGGCATAATCCCGAAAGAAATCTAAGCCAATCAGTCGAGGTTGATGCTGATTCAAAACCTTGAGTAAGTCATTGAGTGCTTGATCGGGAAGGGTTCCCCATGATGGTTCATAGTTTTCCTGGAGCCAGTTGACACTGTCTTCATCTACACCAACAACCAGAAACCGATCATCTGGGGCTTCATTACCAGGACGCCACCTTAACAAATGGTCGTAAGCTACCAATTCTAATCCCTGTGTCCATCCAAACCAACGAGCTGTGAAAACTAACGCGGTAACAGCCACACTGGTGATTAGCACAGTACGCGGTTTGACTTTGCGTTTAGGAAGTTCTTGACTGGCGTTTAAGTATTGAGCCTGAAGCTCTGTTGGTGAGGGTTCTTTATTAACCGACTGGGCTAACCACTCCTCACCTGCTTTCAAATCTTTACCCCGCAGTAAAAAGCTATCATCCTGTCCTTCCCGTTCCCACTCCATTGCCTTGAGCAGGAGGCGCGTATGATTACGGATATAATCTGGATCAGCATCAAGGGTGCGAGTTAGCTCCCCAAAATTGGTAAAAAAGTCGCCGCCGTGATTGTTAAAATCAATCCACTGTAAGCTTGCCAATACCGGATGCAGCTTTTGCGGGTCAACTTCTCGGTACAGAACCGTCACAATTCGCTTATTCAGTTTCTTGGCGTATTCTACCTCGCGATCGCAGTAAAGTGAATTGATCGAACTGGGGGAAATAATGAACAGAAAATTATTAGAGCGTTCAATTCCCTTGAAAATTTCCTGCTCAAAGTCTTCGCCAGAGGCAATACTCTCCTGATCAAACCAGGTTGTTTTATTCTGAATTTGCAATCCATTATTGAGTTGACGGGCGAATTCCGAATCGACACGAGAGTAGGAGATAAAGACATCTAAAGCCTCTTCTGGGGGTTGTTTGAGACTTTCAGCAATGAATTCTTCCTGTAACGCTGTCGGTGGATGTTGCGATCGCACCTTTGCCCCCTTCAACCAAGCCTCTGTCAGACGGAGATCAAAGCCTCGCAGCAGAATACTCGGATTGCGCTTCTGCTCCTCCCACTTCAACGCCTTTGCCAGCAACAACTTGTGCTGTTCATAATAGGTAGCATCCTCTCGCAAGATCCGAATCAGCTTAGCCAGATCAGCCTGATAGTTTGACTCGTCTTGGTCTTGTGGGCATTTGATATACTGAATGGTACGCAATTCTGGAAAAATCTGCTCTGAATCAACCGCCTCAATCGATAGCGGAATAATCCGTTTATTCAACAACTTTGCATAGGTCAGTTCCTTCTTGCAGTATTCAGATTTCAGGGAAGCTCTTGACATCAGAAAAACCAGATTATCTGCCTGTTCAATACTCCGGTTAATCACCTCCCCATACTCAGCCCCACTTTTAATATCTTTTGTGTTTGTCCAGACTGTCATCCTTTCTCGCATCAAGCTTCTAGCTACCTTGTGCATGAACGCTCTATCCGTGTCAGCAAAAGAGAGAAATACCTGAGTCATCAGGTTTTCTGCATTCTTGGTACTTTCACAAATAAACTCGCAATGCAGATCCGTTGGTTCACAGGGGGGTTGTTTATCTTTAAACCTGAATTGGAGCCAACTTTCGGCTTTTTGCCGTTGTGCTCCTACTAGCAGATAGCGAGACTGTTTTTGATGACGCTCCCATTCCAGTGCTTTTGCCAAAAAGGAAGTATGCTGATGTACATAGTCGCGATCGCGTTCAAATATCTCCAACAATCCGGCGAAGGATTGCTCAAAGTCATCAATGCCTTCACGCATATAAACCCAGTTAATCTTGCTGATTACCGGATGCATATTAGGAAAGCTGGAGTGCTTGCCTTTTGCTTGGTAGTCTTCCCACTCACTCAACGGGCGCCCTGTATTGCGCTGTTGCCAGATTTCTTGGGTAATTTGCTCCACATGCAATAGGGGAATAATCCGTTTGTTGCGGCGCAGCGCTAGTTCAATTTCTAAACCGCAGTAGGGCGAGTTCACCGAGTGGGGCGCAATGATGAACAAGAAGTTGTCTGACTTTTCCAATCCGTCATCAATCTGCTTCTGATAATCTACACCCAGAGGAATGTCATTCTGATCAAACCACACCTTTAATCCTTGTTCTAGGAGTCTAGAATAAAGTTTTGTTGCAAAATTTTTACTATCTGCCCGTCCATAGGATATAAAGGCATCCTGGGAATCATTCATATTGATTTAATTTTTATGCTTTGAGAGGTTTTTACAGAAGTTAATTTGCCTGTTGGGCAACATTAGGATATTCCTAGTTTAATCAATACCTTCTGCCCTGTCTGCCTTTTGCTACTTTTTCCTAATAGTTTAATTTCCCAATGACAAATGACAGCCGTCCAATTGCCACCTAACACTTAACGCCATTAACCTAACACCTACCCCCACCGCAAGACTTATTCAGCAAGCCCTACTTAGAGCTTGCTTTTGACTTGTTGCGATCGCTGTCCTTGAACTGACGCAAGAGTTCGTAGTAGCGTTAGTGAAGCATGTTGGGAATTATACCATGGATCGACATGCGCCCATTAAAGCTATAAAATCTATTCCACAATTTTAGCCATGTCATGCCAGTATAAAGATGTTCAAGGAAAAAATAAGCCACATTATTGAAGCCATCATCCAGATTTGGCGATCGCAAACCAACAAGCCTCTGTTCTGGAAGCTTTCTATTCTCCCCATTTCAGGAGTAATCCTCACAGTTGTAGGGCTTTGGGTTTTTCTAGGAATTGCTGACGAGGTGTTAGAAAAGCAAACTCAGGCAATTGACAAAATGCTCATGTTGCTGGTTAAACAACTTCATTCACCTCTGCTGGATTGGGTAATGCGGAGTGCTTCGATTATTGGCGGCACCATATTTGTTACCCTAATTTGTCTAATTTTAGGGGCAATATTTTGGGCGCGACAACAGCGTGTTTATTTTACCGCGTTAGCGATTACGGCTATGGGTGGAACCGGATTAAACCTGTTAATTAAACAATTATTTGACCGCCAGCGCCCCCAACTCTGGCAACTTACCACGGCTGAACCGAATACCTCCAGTTTCCCCAGTGGTCATGCCATGTTATCACTGGTTATCTATGGTTTTATTGGCTATTTACTCGCCCGTCACTTTCGCCGTTGGCGGTGGTGGATTGTCAGCCTAATTATCGGGTTGATTGTCCTAATTGGTTTCAGTCGGGTTTATTTGGGTATTCATTGGCCCACGGACATTGTAGCCGGACAAGGGGCGGGATTAACCTGGCTGATGGCTTGTTTATTAAACCTTGAAGTTTACCGACATTATCACCAACACCGTAAAAAATCACCGCAGTCACTCTCATCCTAATTTAAAGACAATGGCACGCTCAATAATTTTATATCACCGAAATCCTTGATAGACCGTAGGGTGGGCATTGCCTACCAGCCCAAATTTCAGTACCCTTCAATTTAAGGGTTATGGAGTTGTCGCAGCAATAAAGCAAAACCACAATGGAAGCGGTTATCTTAATCGGAATTCAGGCGTCGGGTAAATCTTCATTTTGCCGCGATCGCTTTTATAATACTCATATCCGGATTAACTTGGATATGCTCAAAACTCGACATCGGGAAGCGATTCTGGTTCAAGCCTGTCTCGATGCTCAACAGCGTTTTGTTGTGGATAATACGAATCCAACGCCGGAAGATAGGGCGCGTTATATTGTACCCGCGAAGGAAAAGAGATTTAGTGTGGTGGGGTATTATTTTCAATCGGTTGTAGAGGATTGTAAGCGACGGAATGCTCAACGCCAAGGGAAACAGGTGATTCCTGTACCGGGGATTTTAGCAACGCATAAAAAGCTGGTTTTACCGAGTTGGGATGAAGGCTTTGATGCGCTTTATTATGTGAAAATGGGGGCAAATTATTCATTTATTGTTAAAGAGTGGAGCCAATACACTAAGGGATAAGAGACGTTGGAGAGGAGTTAATAAAAAGCCAACCGAATGGGCTAAAAAACTTGGGGATAGATGAAATTGGATTAATTAAAGGGTAAGGAAATTATTGTGCTGTATTAGTCGATTTGTCCACACCTTACGTCTCCGGAGAGTCCTATGTGTCCTAACCTCCTTGGCGGTGGAATAGATCTTACCATTGAATAGGGCGCAAAGCCTTGCGCCCCTACAATTGTGGCTAAACCCGCCCCTACGCTATGACTTTATCGTCTTGATTCACGACCCGATTTAACTTGCCACTGTGATACCCTTCTAAATCGAGGGTTACATACAAAAATCCTAAATCTTGAAACGCTGATACCAGAGTCGGTAAATCCGTGGTCAAAACAAATTCTTTAATTTGTTCCGGCGACAATTCAATTCGTGCAGTATCCCCTTGAGAACGCACCCGCAAATTTTTCCACCCTAATTTCCGTAAATAAACTTCCGCCCGCCCTACCCGTTGCAGTTTAGCAATTGTAATTTCTTCGCCATAAGGAAAGCGAGAACTTAGACAAGGTTGGGCGGGTTTATCCCACCACGGAAGCCCTAACTGTTGCGACAGTTGGCGCACTTCCGCTTTTGTTACGCCCACTTCCGCTAAAGGCGATCGCGCCCCTCGTTCTTGCGCCGCTTGAATCCCAGGGCGATAGTCCCCCAAGTCATCAGCATTCACGCCATCCACGACATAAGGATAACCCCGTTGTAGCGCCAAGGGTTTCAGTGTGTCGTGAAGTTCACTTTTGCAAAAATAGCAACGGTTAACCGGATTCGCCGTATAATTGGGATTATTCATTTCATCGGTTTGCACCAATTCATGAGGAATGCCAATCACCGCCGCTTGAATTCGGGCGTCTTCCAATTCTTCGGGTAACAGAGACGGGGATTCGGCGGTTACAGCTAAAGCGCGATCGCCTAAAACATCATAAGCAATCTTGGCAACTAAAGTGCTATCCACTCCTCCAGAATAGGCAATCAATGCCCGATCCATTTGAGCAAATAAGCTTGTGAGTTGTTCAAGTTTATTATTTAACATGGTTGTCAAGACAGATGGCTTCAAGGCAGAAGGCTTCAAGGCAGTCCGCGTAGGCGGACTTTGTTTGTCTAGCAGCGATTTCAATCGCCGTGGTAAAAAGGGGGTAACTTGCTTGCACCCCAAAATACCATCCTAAGTTATTGACAGAAAACAAAGGACAAATGACCAATAACAGTTAAGCCAAAAGCGATTCCCCTTGTTCATCCGAAGTTGCCAACTCTTCTAAACGTTCCTGTTGATCTTGGGTAATGCAAGATTGAATCACAGACTCCAAATCCCCTTCCAGCAAGTTATTCAGAGAATAGTTTTGACCCAAGCGATGATCAGTAACGCGATTGTCCTTATAGTTATAGGTGCGAATCTTCTCCGATCGCGAACCCGTACCCACCTGCGATCGCCGCATCGAGGTGACAGCTTCCTGTTGCTCCCGCAGCTTCATTTCATACAGTTTAGCCCGGAGAATTTGCAACGCCCGCTCTCTGTTTTGCAGTTGAGAACGCTCCTCAGTACAGAAGATGCGAATCCCAGTTGGCTTGTGGAACAGATCAACCGCTGTTTCCACCTTATTCACATTCTGTCCACCCGCGCCACCAGAACGGGCTGTGGAAACCTCCAAATCCTTCGGATCAATCTCAATTTCCACATCATCCACTTCTGGCATTACAGCGACAGTCGCGGTTGAGGTATGGACTCGTCCCCCCGCTTCCGTCACCGGGACTCGTTGCACCCGATGAACGCCGGCTTCAAACTTCAGCTTGCTGTAAACCTGTTCCCCTTGGATTTCCAGAATTGCCTCTTTAAATCCACCCATATCAGCCGTGGACTCGCTCAATAGCTTCACCCGCCAGTTCTGAGTTTCGGCATAGCGTGAGTACATTCGGACTAAATCCCCTGCCCAAATACTGGCTTCGTCGCCCCCAGTTCCGGCTCGGATTTCCAACATGATGTTCTTATCATCATTAGGATCACGAGGTAAGAGTAAGATTTTTAGGCGCGTTTCCAGTTGACTGAGCTTGGTTTGCAGTTCCTCAACTTCCAGAGATGCCATTTCATACATTTCACCACCCCCATTGGCTTCCTTGAGGATTTGCCGAGCGCCAACCAGTTCTTCCTGAGCTGTTTTCCAGAGTTCGTAGGTGTTAACCACATCCTCTAAGGAAGAACGCGCTTTTGCCACCCGTTGCACTTCCACCGGATCAGTGGCAATATCGGGGTCAGCCAAACGGCGCGTTAATTCGTGAAAGGTTTGTTCAACCGATTTTAATTTATCAAGTAGGTAAGTTTCCGCCATGGTTCAAGCGATCGCTCCATTGAAATAGCTCAAATAAGCATTGAAGTGCGAAGTCTAACTATTAAGAGTTAGGCTTCGCTAACGTCTCTCCACACTTCAACCTACCTAGCTATTTCTCTTTAGACGATTGCTGCTCTGAGGCATTCCCTTCTAACATGCCGTATTTCCGCATAAAGCGCTCCACACGACCTTCCGTATCAATAATTTTT
This sequence comes from Coleofasciculus sp., assembly GCF_046565525.1. NCBI lineage: Bacteria > Bacillati > Cyanobacteriota > Cyanophyceae > Coleofasciculales > Coleofasciculaceae > Coleofasciculus > Coleofasciculus sp. The sequence continues at coordinate 14,472 of NZ_JBKHUP010000064.1, forward strand.
TGGGTTCCCGTGAAAAAGGGATGATTCCCCGACCACACATCAACATGAAGTTCCGGCTGGGTTGAGCCAACAGTCATCACAACTTCTCCGTTGCAATAGACTTTGGCGTCTGGATACCACTGGGGATGAATATCAGATTTTGGCATTGTTACTGTCCTCTAGTCGAGCAAGCGTTTCTTTATTCTGTAGTTTGGGGCGAACTCACCCCAATTTATCCTTATTGTATTACCCAAATTTTAACGCTTCGAGTATTGGGGAGCTTTGCGGGCTTTATGTAAGCCATATTTCTTCCGTTCTTTGGCACGGGGATCGCGAGTTAAGTACCCTTCACTCTTCAACGGAGAGCGATTGTCCGGATCAAGTTCACAAAGCGCCCGCGCCACGCCTAAGCGAACGGCATCCGATTGTCCCGTCAATCCACCACCATGAGCATTGACTAAGATGTCGTAATCATTCTCTAAACCCAAAGTTTCCAATGGCGCTTTGGTCACCATTAAATAAGCTGGATTGAGATTAAAGTAGACATCGCCGGGACGACCATTAACAATAAGTTGACCCGTACCCGGAACTAGGCGTACCCGGGCGACTGAGGATTTACGGCGACCGGTTCCCCAGTAAACCGCACGATTTTCCATCGGTTCTGTTGCTTGCATTAGTCTTGTTCTCCTGGAATGGTGTTAATGGTTAAGGTTTGAGGTTTTTGAGCGTCATGGGGATGAGTTTCACCCGCATAGACTTTTAGCTTAGTAAAAAGTTTGCGACCTAGGGAATTTTTGGGCAGCATCCCTTTAACCGCCTTTTCGATAATCCGTTCCGGTATGCGCCCTTGTAAATGCTCAAAGGTTTCAGTCTTCATCCCGCCTGGACGACCGGAGTGGCGGCGATAGAGCTTCTGACTGCTTTTTTTTCCCGTAACGACGACTTTCTCGGCATTGACGACGATAACGAAGTCCCCCGTATCCATGTGGGGAGAATAGGTCGGCTTATTTTTCCCTCTAAGAATCATGGCAATTCCAGTTGCCAATCGTCCCAGACGTTGACCTTCGGCATCAATAACGTACCAATTTTGTTCTAGGGAATCGTGAGTCGGCAGGTAAGTTTTTTGCATGAGTTTTTTTGATTACGTAAACAGTTAACCTAAACACAATTGAGTGGGCATCTGGGTCGGCAACATAAACTTCGGCTGAGTATCAAACCAAGTTTTTGGCGGAAACGGCGAGTTTGGGTAACCCACTCGTAACAAGCACAGACCCTTTGCTGGCGCCGCATATTTGATTTGCTCCCGCTGTTGATTCACCCACAGTTGAGTAAACTCTTGGGGATGAAGTTTGCCCCGCCCTACCTCTACCAGCATGCCGACGAGTAGCCGCACCATGCCGTATAAAAATCCATCCGCCTGAATTTCAATATGAATAAATGAACCATTTCGGTAACATTGGGTGTCCTGAACTGTGACCCAGGAATGCTTGCGTCCGGAGTTAGCCCGGTGGAATGCTGCCAGGTGGTGTTTGCCCACTAGCGGATTAAGCGCCTCCTGAATCCGATGTTCATCTAAGGGAGCCTGATAGTAATGCCAACTAAACGGTCGCACAAAAAGGTTAGGACAAGCGTCTGTATAGATACTGTACCGATACCGACGCCAAATTGCCGAAAAGCGAGCATGCCAATTCGCGGGTACGGGGACTGATGTCCGAATCAGGATATCCTCCGGTAGTCGGCTATTCAGCAGGGGCATCCATCGCTCACCGGGAATCGGACGAGTACTGTTAAAATGTGCCACTTGGGCAGCGGCATGAACGCCTGTATCAGTACGCCCTGCAGCGTGTAAGGTTACAGGTTTTCCTTCGACGGTGGACAGAACTTGCTCAATGTCCCCTTGCACCGTGCGATGGTGAGGCTGTCGTTGCCAACCATAGAACTTTGTCCCTAGGTATTGAATCACTAGGGCAATGCGTTGAGTTGGCTTAGCCTCGCGATCGGACATAACTTGAGTTCAAACTAGCTCGATAATTGCCATTTCCGCATTATCCCCACGACGGCGCAGGGTTCTGAGTACGCGAGTATACCCACCATTACGATTGCCATAGCGATCATTCACCCCTTCAAACAAGGCATGAACTAACTGCTTGTCGTAAATATAACCCAAGGCTTGACGGCGAGATGCTAGGGAGCCATCTTTTGCCAAGGTAATCATTTTTTCCACTTGGGAGCGCACGGCTTTTGCCCGTACTTTGGTAGTAGTGATTCGACCATGACGAATCAACTCCGTAGCGAGGCTTCTGAGCAGCGCTCGGCGCTGGTCGGCTGGTTTTCCCAGTTTGGGTACTCGACGACGATGACGCATTTTCTTTTATTCCTCTACAATCCCACAACAATGAACAATTTCTCAATCCAATGGCTAATCGAGTTGACGATTAGCCATTTATTCTCAATGCTTAAGTTGGTTTAGCCGATTTTTCATGGGGCAATGTAATCCCCAAGCGTTTTTGCAAGGCGTCTATGACTTCTTCGGCAGACTTTTGACCAAAGTTCTTGATTTCTAGGAGATCCTCCTGGCTATAATCTAATAAGTCAGCAACGGAGTTAATTTGCGCTCGCTTGAGGCAGTTATACGCCCGCACCGACAGTTGTAGTTCTTCAATCGGAATTTGGCTGGTTGGATCTTCATCGACCGGACCTCCCACTGGCTCTGGCTTCAGCTCGATATCTTTCAGGGGATTGAACAAATCCACAAGAAGGCTAGCGGCTTGACTCAGTGCTTCCTGGGGTGACACGCTGCCATTGGTCCAAACATCTAAAATTAAACGGTCTTTTTCCAGGGAACCGTCAACACGAGTATCCTCAACGCTGTAGTTAACCTTGGTCACCGGCATGAATACGGCGTCAAGTTGCAGGAAATCAACCGAGGATGTTTCATCACGACCCCGTTCTACAGAGCGATATCCTTTTCCTCTTTCGATACGGAACTCCATTTCCAGTTTGGCTCCGTCGGCTAGAGTCGCAATATACTGACCCGGATCAACAAATTCTACGTCCGACGGTAAATCAAACTGAGCCGATCGCACGGTTGAGGGTCCAGTGATCATGACTCGACCAATATGGGGTCCAGGTGTATAGCTTTTGAGGACGACTTCCTTCATATTCAGGAGAATTTCTAGAACATCCTCTCTGATTCCCTCAATGGTGGCAAACTCATGATTGACTCCAGCAATCCGCACAGCGGTAATCGCTGTACCTTCCAGGTTAGACAGGAGAACCCTTCTCAGGGCGTTGCCAACTGTTGTACCTTGACCGCGTTCGAGAGGTTCTAGGACAAATTTGCTATATTGACTTTGATTCTTTAGTGTTTTGGATTCTACGCACTCAATCTGAAACTGCGCCACGGAGTGACCTCCCTCCTTTAATTCATAGGACCCCATCAAAAGCACTCTTGCTAGTACTTTTGAAATTCTGTTGCGCCTAACCCACAATTTGGTACAAGTGGCAATAAGCAAAGTATCAGTGGTTGGTCGGCATAACTTCCTCAATGCTGACACTTGATTCTGTTGTCGAGTCTAGACCGATAAGGGGTAAGCCGACTTGAAGGTTTCATTGAGATACAAACTGAATTCAACCCTTGGTTTTGCTTACCCAATTTCCTATCCCGATTTCCCGTTCCTAGACACGACGTCGTTTAGGAGGACGGCAACCATTATGAGGAATTGGCGTGACATCCCGAATCAGGGTAATTTCTAGTCCTGCCCCTTGCAGTGCGCGAATAGCCGTTTCTCGACCTGCACCAGGACCACTGACCATTACCTCAATTTGCCGCATTCCTTGGTCAATGGCTCGGCGGGCGGCATTATCAGCAGCGGTTTGAGCCGCAAAGGGGGTGCCTTTCTTAGCGCCCTTAAAGCCACTTGATCCCGCTGACGCCCACGAAACCACATCGCCTCGAGTGTCAGAAATAGTGACGATGGTATTGTTGAAGGTAGACTGGATGAATGCCATTCCGTTGGGAACGTTTCGTTTCTGCTTTTTTGTACCAGTTTTTTTAGTTGGTCGCGCCATATCGCTTTATTTGGCTATCTTAGTGATGGGTGTGAACTGAATAATTGTGTTACTTCTTCGCCGGTGCTTTTTTCTTCCCAGCAACGGCAATACGTCTACCACGACGGGTACGGGCATTAGTGCGGGTTCGTTGACCGCGCACCGGTAAGCCTTGGCGATGGCGACGCCCACGATAGGTGCCAATATCGACGAGACGCTTGATATTCATCGATTCCCAGCGCCTTAAGTCTCCCTCGACTTGATAGTCGCCCTCTACCACTGATCGCAGGCTGGCTACCTCAGCATCGCTTAAATCCTTGACTCGGGTATCCGGATTAATGTCCGTTTTACTGAGAATTTCTTTGGAGCGAGATAGCCCAATTCCGTAGATGTAGGTTAGACCAATTTCTATTCGTTTATCGCGAGGTAGGTCTACACTGGCAATTCTTGCCACGGTATTTTTCTCCCTTTTGTTGGTTTTGTGCTACAAATAAGTCTTATAGAGTCTGTAGATTACCCCTGACGTTGCTTATGTTTGGGGTTTTGACAAATAACCATTACTCGACCACGGCGTCGAATAACGCGACATTTTTCACACATTTTGCGGACTGATGCTCTAACCTTCATTGGCTTTTTTAGTTACAACGCAAGCATATTATCATATCATTTTTTTGGGCTAAAGTCAAATTTTCGCTGAAATTAGCCATAACGATTGTTATTTTTTGCGAAGGCGGTAGGTGATTCGACCTTTGCTCAAGTCATAAGGGGTCAATTCAACTTTGACCCGATCGCCCGGTAAGATTTTGATGTAGTTGCGGCGGATTTTGCCAGAGATATGGGCAAGGACGTTGAAGCCGTTGTCCAAGTCTACCCGAAACATGGCGTTCGGTAAGGATTCGGTTACCGTCCCTTCCATTTCAATTAAGTCTTGCTTAGCCAATTTTGTCGTTCCTCAATACTATGGGTCACTAAGTTTCCCTCCACACAGATACAGATTTGTCCAGGGAGTGTTAACATATTTTATCAAAATCCTCCCTCAAACGGCTTTTTTGCTTGGTTAGTGTTAAGAAAAGTTGAAACACCATGAGCGGCTCCCTAGAAGAGTTGCCATTACATAAGACCTAAGCCAGTAAGGGTCAGAAATTGCTCGTGTCTACTTATAGCTAGAAACCGGCAGCTTACTTTGGAGTTTCATTCTGGCAGTGACGGCACTTACCCGTCCAGATGTTTTCCCCACCTAACTGGGGAAGCTGTCCAAATTAATGGAAGCCTTAGAAATAGTAACGACTTCAGCGAGAGGAGAACATCCGTCAAAAGTGAGACGGGGTTCCTTTTCCGGCTTTGGCATTGGGGGCTTAACTCCTCCAGATTTCAGGACATCACCTGCTTGAGAGAGCCCGTAACCTCGTCCATAGGTCTATCCCCATCAATCTCGCGTAAGATTGAGCGATCGCGGTAAAACTCAATCACCGGTGCCGTCTGTTGGCGGTAGACTTCTAGGCGTCGCCGAATCGTCTGCTCATTATCATCTTGGCGTCCCCGTGAGAGTAAACGTTTCAGGATTGATTCATCGGGGACATCCAAATAAATAGCATAATCGCACCGCTGATCAAGCTCCTGAAGCAGATTTTCCAGAAAAGCCCCTTGGCTGACATTGCGCGGAAACCCATCCAAAATCCAACCCGCTTGAGTATCAAGTTGATCGAGGCGATCGCGAATTAGATCCAGAATCAATTCATCTGGCACCAACTCCCCTCGATCCATATAAGACTGCGCCTTTTGTCCGAGTGGTGTTAATTGCGCGATCGCACTCCGTAGAATCTCCCCCGTAGATATGTGAGGAATCTGATAAAGCTGAGCAATTAGCTGAGCTTGTGTTCCTTTTCCTGCCCCTGGTGGTCCTAAAAAAACTAATCGTGTCATTGGTTATTTGTCTTATGCCTTATGTCTTATGTCTTATGTCATTCGTCCTTTGTCAATTTGATGGGATCAAGGGGGTTCTCAAGTTAGCTGTGAATTCTCTTGTACCCCCCCAATTTAGGTTCAATCAACAATGAACAAAGGAAAAGTCACCAATGACATAGCAGCAATTTTACTGCTTAACCATACCCTCGTAACGCTGTGAAATCACGTATGTTTGAACCTGTTTTGCCGTGTCAATTGCCACACCGACCAAAATCAGTAACGAGGTAGCCCCCAGCCCTCTAAACGTAGTCACTCCAGTGGCACTTTCTACAGCCGTTGGCACAACCGCTACCAGTCCCAGAAAGATTGCACCCAAAAACGTCAACCGATTCAGCACTCGCTCAACATAGTCACTTGTGGCTTTACCGGGGCGAATTCCCGGAATACTCGCTCCCATTTTCTTCAAATTCTGCGACATATCAACCGGATTCACGATCAACGACGCATAGAAATAGCTGAAAAAGAGAATTAACACCAGATAAACCAGTACATACAGCCACGGCGTCGGACCATTCGGACTGATATATACTGCCACCTGATTGACAGCTTGGAGAATTGAGCCCAAAACTCCTTCACTATTACCACCGCGAGCAAAGCCAGCTAGGGAAGTGGGTAGAATCAAAACCGCTGAGGCAAAGATGATCGGCATTACCCCACCTTGGTTCAGTCTTAGCGGCAGATAGCTCGTCCGTTCCCGATAGAGGCGACGCCCAACTTGTCGTCTTGCCGAAATAATCGGAATCCGGCGCGTTCCCTCCTGAACGAAGACAATCCCGACAATCATCACCAAGAAAACCAGGAGCAAAATGACTACCTTACCTGCCATTTCTCGCCCCCCTGTCTGTGCCAACTCAATTGTTTGACCTAATGTCCGGGGCAGAACTGCCACAATATTGACAAAAATCAACAAAGATGCACCATTGCCAATCCCGCGTTCGGTAATCACTTCCGAAATCCACATGACAAACATTGAGCCAGCCGTAATTGCCAGCACAGTTTCCACAAAGAAGAGAGTTCCCGGATTTGTAGCAAACTGGCTGGCAAATAGTGCCAGACCCACACTTTGCAATATTGCCCAAACCAGGGCAACATAACGGGTAATCTGAGAAATTTTTCGGCGTCCTGCTTCCCCTTCATTCTTCTGTAAATTTTCCAGCGTGGGGATAGCTGCCGTCAGCAACTGTAAGATAATTGACGCATTAATATAGGGCAAGATTCCCAGGGCAAAAATTCCCAAAGCCGAGAATCCTCCCCCAGAGAAAAAATCTAAAATGCCAGCGATGGGAACGTTTCCACTTTGGATAGCTGTTGAAAGTTGTTCCCGATCAATTCCCGGTACAGGTAAAAATACACCAAACCGGGCTAGGATCAACAAACCGATGGTCAAAAGCAACCGACCTCTAAGACCGGCAGCTTGTGCCATCTGCATAAATGTTTCTTGAGCCGTTGGAGTTTTGTCTCGACTGACGACCATAAAGGGATACCTCCAGATGACACAGTGTTGACCTCTCCCTGTTATAAATAAACAGGGATTCTAATAGGATACTTCGGGGTCAATTAAAATCGCATCCCTTCGTATCTTAATTAGAGTTCCAGATCAATAACCTGGATGGCGCGGTCAAAAACGCCCTACAGACCTTGGTTAGATCAAGACCTAACTGTATCTCTACTTTTCTCAACCTATTAGCAGCACCATTACCCGCCAACGCTAAAAAGTTACGCCTCAATCACTTCACAACTCCCACCAGCCGCCTCAATTTTTTGGCGGGCGCCAGTCGTGAAAGCAGCGGCTTTAACGTTTAGCGATACATGCAACTCCCCGTCACCCAGAATTTTCAACGGTCCGTCGTTAGTGGTGACGATACCCGCTTCCATCAGTGACGGTAAAGTCACCTCTGTACTGGCAGGGAGCGATGCTAACTTACCTACATTTATCGTAGTGTAATGTTTTGGGTTAATTACCGTAAAGTGTTTTAACTTGGGTAGGCGGCGATACAAGGGCATCTGACCCCCTTCAAAGCCCGGTCTTGTACCCCGACCCGATCGCGACTTTTGACCCCGCATGCCAAAGCCACAGCTAGCCCCTTGCCCTGCGCTAATCCCGCGACCAACACGACGACGACGTTTCTTTGCACCTTCTTGGGGTGCTACAGTATGGATTCTCATAATCTAGCTCGTGAAACTCAAAACTCAGACGTGCCATGGCACGTCTCTACATTTAAAACTCAACACTCAACACTCTACCTTTAGACATAGAGCTTCTCAACATCAACCCCGCGTTCTTGAGCCACTTCGGCAAAAGTTCGCAGAGAATCTAGGGCGTTAATGGCAGCTCTAGCATTATTCAAGGGATTATTAGAACCCAATTGCTTGGCTAAAATATTACGAACCCCTGCCAATTCCAAAACCGTCCGCACTGCACCCCCAGCAATTACCCCTGTACCGGGTGCAGCGGGTCGCATCATCACCTTAGCACCGACAGCCGCCCCATTAGAGGGGTGAGGAATGGAATTAGACTTGGTTAAGGGAACATCGATGATTTGCTTTTTGGCATCGACAACCCCTTTACGAACAGCGCCAATTACATCACTGGCTTTGCCCACACCAACGCCCACTTGACCGCGCTCGTTGCCAACCACAACAATGGCACGGAAACTTAATTTTTTACCGCCTTTAACCACCTTGCTAACTCGACGGATTTGAATAACCCGTTCTTGCCAGGTGCTTTCTTTTTCTTTAGCGCGGCTACTTTTGCGACGATTTGCCATAATTTAAATTTTGATCTACTTATTCTAGAAGTCTAACCCAGCTTCACGCGCCGCTTCTGCCAAAGCTTTCACACGACCATGATAAAGGTTTCCTCCCCGGTCAAAAACAACCTGAGATATGCCTTTTTCCAGCGCTCGCTGGGCAATTAACTGACCCACTTTAGTCGAGGCGTCACAGGTGGCACCTGATTGCAACTCTGACTTCAGTCCAGGTTCTAGAGTAGAAGCCGCCACTAGGGTATGTTGCTGATCATCGTCAATAATCTGCACATAAATGTGCTGATTTGATCGAAAAACCGCCAATCTAGGACGTTCAGAACTACCTTGGACTGTCCGGCGAACGCGCCGATGTCTACGTCGGACTGATTGTTTACGAGTAAGTTTCATTGTTACTTCTTACCTGCTTTACCAGCTTTACGTCTAACTATTTCACCGGCATAGCGAATGCCTTTCCCTTTATAAACTTCAGGGGGACGCACCGCCCGAATTTTAGCCGCTGTGTTGCCGACGATTTCTTTATTTATCCCGCTAACAATTACGTTAGTATTCCCTTCAACCGCTAGCTGCACGTCTTGGGGAGGGACAATTTCCACGGGTTTACTGTACCCCACATTCAGAATCAGGTTACGCCCTTGAACTTGGGCGCGATAACCGACCCCTTGGATTTCTAGACGCTTCTGAAAACCTTGGGAAACCCCTTCTACCATATTGGCAACTAGGGTGCGAGATAATCCGTGGCGCTGACGGGCAAGTCGGGATTCATCCCGTCGTCGCACTTCAATTGTTTCTCCTTCTTGTTCAACTGTGACTTGTTTGGGCAGAACTCGTTGGAGTTCTCCTTTGGGTCCTTTTACAGTAACCTGTTGACCGTCAATGGTCACGGTCACTTTATTCGGAATTGTTATCGGGCGCTTGCCAATACGCGACATAATTTTATCCTCCTTACCAGGCAAAAGAATTTTCAGGTTTAAGAGGCTGATTTAAACAGCGCTACCAGATGTAACACAGCACTTCCCCACCGATTCCCTGTCGTCGGGCTTCCCGGTCTGTCATGATGCCACTGGACGTGGAAATAATCGCAATTCCAATACCACCGAGAACTCGCGGTAATTCCTTGCGGTTTTTGTAAACCCTGAGACCAGGTTTACTCACCCTTTTCAGCGCTCTGATAATGGGTTGGCGAGTTTTTCCTTTGTATTTCAACGAAATGACTATGTATTTTTTTACCCCTTCCCCAGCTTCTTCAAAATCGGCAATAAAGCCTTCTTCTTTTAAGACATGGGCAATCGCCCGTGTCATTTTTGTTGCTGGGACATTTGTGGTTTGATGCCGCACCAAGCACGCATTCCGAATGCGGGTCAGCATATCTGCAATTGTGTCGTTTGCCGCCATTATTTCCTTCCTATACTTACAGGCTTATTTCTCCCGGAAAGGCATTCCCATCTCTTTGAGTAAAGCACGACCCTCTTCATCGGTGTTCGCGGTTGTGATAATTGAAATATCCATGCCACGAATTTGATCGATACGGTCGTAGTCTATTTCCGGGAAAATCAGTTGTTCTCGGATGCCTAAGGTATAGTTACCGCGACCGTCGAAACTGCGGGGGCTGATCCCGCGAAAATCGCGAATTCGTGGCAAGGCTAAGTTAATTAAGCGATTCAAGAACGAGTACATCCGTTGCGATCGCAGGGTTACCATTATCCCCACAGGCATTCCTTGGCGGATTTTAAATCCCGCGATCGCTTTTTTGGCACGGGTAACCACGGGTTTTTGACCTGTAATGGTCGCCAGTTCACTCAATGATGATTCGAGTGCTTTAGCATTTTGAGATGCCTCTCCTAATCCCCGGTTGACGGTTATTTTGATCACACGGGGGACTTGATGGATATTTGTATACCCAAACTGTTCTTTAAGTTTGGGAACAATTGTTTCTTGATAGAGTGTTTTCAATTGGTCAGACATGGGGGTTATTCTTCTTTCCCTGGGCTTGGTCAGGGGCTATTTTTATTGATCCTTTGTCCTTTTCTTTTTGTCATTACCACAGAAGACGATTGACCAAGAAATTTAGTCAATAATTTCACCTGTTTTCTTCAGCATTCGTACCTTTCGTCCATCCTCAGTCAAGGTGTAACAGAGCCGACTTGCCACCTTTTGCTTATTAGAATAAAGCATGACATTGGAACTGTGAATCGGAGATTCAACGGTCACAATTTGACCCGTTTCCCCTTCTTGCTGAGGCTTGACGTGTTTGGTTTTGACATTCACGCCTTTGACGATCACCTTGCTAATTTTAGGTAATATTTGCAGAATTTCTCCTACCTTACCTTTATCGTGACCACTAATCACTTGCACTGTGTCACCTTTTTTGATGTGCATTTTGTAACGCACAGGCGCATTTTTTGTCTTTTGAGCCATTAGAGTACCTCCGGAGCCAAGGACACAATTTTTGTGTAATTTCTGTCCCGCAGTTCTCGCGCCACAGGACCAAATACACGAGTTCCTCTAGGATTGCCATCGGCGTTAATAATCACAGCAGCGTTATCGTCAAAGCGAATACTCATCCCGCTTTCCCGACGCAATCCTTTGCGAGTGCGGACAATAACTGCCCGAACTACGTCGGACTTTTTGATTGCCATGTTAGGAATCGCATCCTTAACCACAGCAATGATCACGTCACCAACACTGCCGTAACGCCGATTTCCAGAACCGAGAACGCGGATGCACATCACTTTACGCGCACCGCTATTATCAGCCACATTTAAATACGTTTGTTGTTGAATCATGGGATTTCTACTCTTTAAGAGTTATGAGTTGTGAGGCACGTAGGGGCTCTTTTCACTATGATCGTTTCTCACCTGACCCAGATTGGACTCGTGCCCCCGATCGAGTATGCCAGCATTCGAGAGAATTCCAAACCCAAAACCCGGTTCCCTCGAGGTCGCGTTGGGTCAACACTCCTTAAGTTGAGGCACTATTAAGAATTTCCGTAACCTGCCAGCGTTTCGTGCGACTCAGAGGTCGTGTTTCTTGAATGCGGACGCGATCGCCTTCTTGGCAGCGATTTTCTTCATCGTGTGCCTTGTATCGCTTGGTATTGACAACGATTTTGCCGTATTTCGGGTGGGGCGATCGATTTTCGACAGCAACAACTACGGTTTTATCCATTTTGTTGCTCACCACCAAACCAACTCGTTCTTTAACTGCCATCGCGGTTTACTCCTCTTCTTTTGCCTCAGACTCAGATGGTGAGGATTCAGGGGTGACTTCAGTCGCCTCGGGTTCACTAACCGACTCTTCTACCTCGGCTTGAGGGGGTTGAGTCGTGGCTGTAGCGGTTGTCGCTACAGGGGCTGAATCGCTCACCATTGGTGGGGTTGTCTCTTCAGAAACTGCTGCCAATTGCCGTTCTTGCGCCACCGTCATCATCTGAGCAATACGATGTTTCAGATGCTTAAACTGATGGGGTTTTTCTAAGCGGCGGGTTGCTTGTTGCAACCGCAGTTGAAATAGCTCACGCTTGGCAACTACAATTCCATCCGCTAATTCTTGATCGCTTAACGTTCTGGCGTCGTCTATTTTGGACAAAGGCATAACGTATACTACTTATTCCCCTTCACGGGTAATGAACTTCGTTTTAATGGGAAATTTGTTCGCCGCTAGACGCATGGCTTCGCGGGCAAGGGGTTCGGACACACCAGCGATTTCATACAAAACTCGACCTGGCTTAACCACAGCCACCCAATATTCAGGTGACCCTTTCCCCGAACCCATACGAGTTTCAGCGGGGCGCATGGTCACAGGTTTATCTGGAAATACTCGAATCCAGATTTTTCCACCCCGACGAATGTAGCGAGTCATCGCTCGACGACCGGCTTCAATTTGACGGGCAGTAATCCAGGAAGGTTCGATCGCTTGCAATCCAAAATCCCCAAAATTGAGGGAGTTACCGCGAGTCGCTTGACCTCTCATCCGCCCACGCTGCTGTTTGCGGAATTTTGTTCGCTTAGGACTTAACATAGTTATTTTGGTCCGTTATCAGTTAGTCGTGGTTGTTTATCGTTTGCCCGTTGTCACCTCACCTTTGGACTTTGGACAAATAACTACTCATTGGAACGATCTTCAAATTGCTGGCGACGCCGTTGTTGGCGGCGACGGGGTTGCGCTGTCGCTGGTGGGGCGACTTCTTCTGTAGACGGAATGATTTCACCTTTGAAAATCCAGACTTTCACACCCAGAATCCCATAGATGGTACTAGCGGTACGGTAGGAGTAATCAATATCCGCTCGTAGGGTATGCAAGGGAACTCGACCTTCACGAGTCCACTCCGTCCTCGCAATTTCAGCGCCATTTAGGCGACCACTGACTTGCACTTTGATCCCTTGGACATCTGCCCGTTGCGCCCGTTGAATGGCTTGACGGACAACTCGACGGAAGGACACACGGCGTTCTAACTGTTGGGCAATGTACTCAGCAATTAGTTCCGCATCGGCATCCACCCGGGCGACTTCAATGACATTGATGCGAATTTGACGATTACTCCCCAAAAGGTCTTGTAGACCTGTACGCAAGGATTCAATGCCACTCCCGCCACGACCAACCACGACACCGGGTCGAGCTGTATGGACTTCTAAATCAATTTGATCGGCTTTGCGTTCGATCCGAATTGTAGAAATTCCGGCGTTACTCAGGTTCTTTTCGACGTATTGTCGGATGATGTAGTCCTCTTGCAGGACTTCTGGGTAACGCTTGGTATCAGCAAACCAACAGGAGCGATGCTCTTGAGTGATACCTAAGCGAAAACCAATTGGATGAATTTTTTGTCCCACGAATCCTTCCTTTAGTTTGTATTTGTCCGTTGTCAATCGTGATCATTGATGATGATTGACTAGTCCTCAACTTGAGGTGAAACCGCCACCGTGATATGACAGGTTGGCTTGCGAATCTGATAAGCTCGACCTTGGGCTCTGGGGCGATAGCGCCTAAAGCTTGGTCCCATATCGGCAGAGGCATGGGTGATCACTAAGTTTGCCGGATCTAGACCCGCATTATGTTCGGCATTCGCCACGGCGGATCGTAGGACTTTCAGCACAGGTTCGCACGCCCGGTAAGGCATAAATTCCAGAATAATCAGGGCTTCACGGTAGGAACGCCCACGAATCTGATCGAGAACCCGCCTAACTTTAAAGGGGGACATGCGAATATAACGTGCGATCGCTTTGGTTTCTGCTGTTGTATCTATTGTCGCCATAGTTTTTGTGATCTCTAATGGGCAAGAGCGAGAGTCAACCTGCCAACTCCTCAAACGGCATTTTACCGATTAACGCGCCCGGCGATCGCCCTTGGAATGACCGCGAAAGGTGCGAGTTGGGGCAAATTCGCCCAGTTTATGCCCCACCATCTGCTCATTGATAAAAACCGGCACATGGGTTCTCCCGTTATGAACGGCGATGGTGTGACCCACCATTTGCGGCAAAATGGTTGAGGCGCGTGACCAGGTTTTAATCACCTGCTTTTCGCCTTTACTGTTTAAAGCTTCAATCTTACTCAGAAGACTGTCGGCTATAAATGGACCTTTTTTTAAAGAACGACCCATAATCTAAACGTGGTTAATGGTCAATAATTGAATGCAAGCGTTAAGCCTGACGTCCACCCCGTCCTCGCTTCGAGGATTTGCGCCGACGGCGGACAATTAAAGATGTACTTTGTTTTTTCGGTTTGCGAGTTTTAGCTCCCAAAGTCGGTTTACCCCATGGTGTGACTGGACCGGATCTACCAATAGGCGCTCTGCCTTCACCACCACCGTGGGGGTGATCCACCGGGTTCATGACACTTCCTCTCACTTTGGGACGGCGTCCTAAGCGACGGCTACGACCGGCTTTACCTAAACTTAGGTTACGAGCCTCGCTATTCCCGACCTGGCCAATAGTGGCATAGCAGTTCCGCCGCACCAGGCGAACCTCCGTGGAGGGTAACTTCAGGGTGACATAGTTCCCTTCTTTGGCGACGACTTGGGCGCTAACTCCAGCCGCGCGGACGATTTGACCGCCTTTTCCAGGCACCAGTTCCACGTTATGGACGCTGGTTCCTAGAGGGATATTGCTCAGAGGTAAAGCGTTGCCAACTTCAATGGGAGCATCGGGTCCAGAAATTACGGACGCCCCCACTTCTAAACCAGCCGGATGCAGAATATAGCGTTTTTCGCCATCCTGATAGTAAAGCAGGGCAATCCGGGCATTCCGGTTGGGGTCATATTCAATGGCTGCTACTTTAGCCGGAATATTGTGCTTGCTCCGGTGAAAGTCGATGATGCGGTAGAGGCGCTTGTGTCCACCACCACGGCGCCGACTGGTAATCACGCCCCTATTATTGCGACCTTTGGGACGGTGATTGGATGTAGTTAGTGATTTTTCGGGTTCACTGCGGGTAATCTCAGCAAAGTCTGAGATGGTCACCTGGCGGGTACTAGGTGTGTAGGGTCTATAACTACGAGTTCCCATAAAACTATCCTTTATTTGTCTTTCGTTATTGAAAACTCTTTCACTCGCTCAGGGCGGGTTTACTTACATCTGGGTTAGGTAAGAAACGATAGTAATCAAACCCGCCCCTACATAAAACCAGATCCCTTGAGCAAGGGCGTTGGGTCAACCTTGTTTTATACTTCTGGGAACAGCGTAATCGAGTCTCCAGAAGCTAAGGTGACAATTGCCCGTTTGTACTGGGGCTTGTAGCCGACAAATTTGCCGACGCGACGCTTTCTGCGAGGTGGCATTAAGGTGTTGACACCAGTAACTTTGACATCAAAAAGGCTTTCTATTGCCGCTTTGATTTCAGGTTTAGTGGCTTTGGGAACAACATCAAAGACGTATTTGTTATCTTCTAAGAGCAACGTGGCTTTTTCAGTAACAATTGGGCGAATCACCATGTCTGCCAATTCGCCGGGGTTGGATTTAATCACTGTAAACCTCCTGGATTGTGGCAAGGGCTGTATTGGTGGTGACGATTTTGTCCGCTTCTAATACGTCGTAGATATTTAAGCTGTTTGCATAAATTAGCTTAAGGCTTGGTACATTACGCGCTGACAAATAAACCTGCTGTTCCGGTTGGGGTAGAATTAACAGGACTTTTTGATTTGGATCAATTCCCCAACGCGCGATCGCCTCTAGCAAGTCTTTGGTTTTAGGACGGGTCAATTGATCGGCAAAATCTTCGACGACAATCAGATCCTCAGATCGACTCTGCAATGCTGTTCGCAGTGCCAAGCGCCGCTCTTTGCGGTTCATCTTCAGGCTATAGTCTCTGGGCTTAGGACCAAAGATGACGCCCCCGCCTCGCCACAAGGGTGAGCGGTTTGAGCCAGCCCGAGCGCGACCGGTGCCTTTTTGCCGCCACGGTTTACGTCCGCCACCTCTAACTTCAGCGCGGGTTTTCGTTGATGCTGTTCCTTGACGAGCATTAGCCATTTGTCTAACTAATGCTCGATGAACAATGTGAGACGCACTATCTTCTTTAGCAACTTTCAGCTCCAGGGTTGCTTGTCCCACTTCTTCCCCTTGCCAGTTTCGTACTATACAATCGACCATAGTTTTTAGTCCTTAGTCTTTATTCTGGTTGTTCAAGATTCATCGGTGGGCATCAAAAATGAGCCATGAACCCTGAATAACTATTTCCCGACTTTATTTGTGGGTGCAATGTTTAAAAGCGCTCCTGGCTTACCGGGAACTGCCCCTTTAATAATCAGCAGGTTTCGCTCTACGTCTACGCGCACCACCTGTAATTTGCGAATGGTCTGACGTTTACCGCCATAACGACCTGCCATTTTCTTGCCAGGGAAGGTACGACCGGGCGTTGTTCCGGCGCCAGTGGAACCGGGTAGGCGGTGGTTTTTGGAACCATGCGCCATTGGTCCGCGCTTAAAGTTATGGCGTTTTTGATAGCCAGCAAAACCACGACCAATGGTCTTTCCAGAGATATCGACCAGTTGACCCGCACTAAATATTTCTACGTTCACAACTTGACCAAGTTGGAATTCGTCGGTGCTATCTAGGCGATATTCACGCAGGTGACGTAAGGGGGGAGCCTCGGACTTGGCTAAATGCCCCTTTTCTGGCTTATTAACTGCCTTTTCTTTAACTTCGTGATAGCCCAGTTGCACAGCAATGTAGCCATCCGTTTGCTTGGTTTTGATTTGAGTCACCCGACAAGGACCCGCTTGAACGACTGTGACAGGAAGGGCGCGTCCTTCCTCGTCAAAGACTTGGGTCATGCCGAGTTTCGTGCCGAGGATACCGACAGACACTGGCTTCTCCTTTCTAGACGGTACAGCGAGGCAAATTTGGCGTGGATTCACTTGTGAATCCGCTAGTGCCTCAGCAGGTTATCTTCCTGACTAATCGACAGGGATTGCCTCGATTGAGGTTCATTCTTGCCTGGTTAGTTGTGGAAATTTGGGTTAGTACTGACTAACCGCGTCGCCTTTGAACGCTGGGACTTAAGGTGTTATCTCCTTAGTATCCCCACGAGGCGCAGTGCAAGTGCCAAAGGTCAGAAGCTGCCACTACAAGAGCTATCTGGCTTTTTTATCTGAGTTCACTCTAGTTCTACTGTAGAACTAGCAGACCTCAACTTGGTGGTTTTGACTTGATAAATCCAAGACCACAGCTTCTGTTGACCTAAGTTGCGATCGAGTAAGTTCGCGATCGCGCAACTGGCAATTTGGTCACAATTGATCAGTATAGAATAATTCCTTGGCTTTGTCTAGGAAATTGGAGACAATTCTATGTATCCGAGCCAGCTCGCCTGGAAAGCCACACGCTCATTCACAATCTGGGGAACCCGCCAAACCGCCATGCACCTGGTCTAAGCCTCCACCTTAAATGGTACGCTCAAAAGCTGGACAATTAATTTGTGGAACAGGCGTAAGGGAGTGATTCCAGACTTCGACGAAAACGGCAATCTACCACCAGGAGTGCATTTTTGCGAATGGGAGGAATTTGTAGAACGATTTGGAACCAATGCGCTTAGGTTGCGTTTAATACGGGGACTGCAAATGGCAATGGAGCAGCTAAAAGCAGCAGGTTGCCGGACAATGTATATCAATGGCAGCTTTGTTACCATCAAAGCAGACCCAGGGGATTTCGATGCCTGTTGGGATAGAGAAGAGGTAGATATAGACTATCTCAGAATTCATGCTCCTCGATTACTGAATCATTATGACCGTGCTGGACAGAAAGCTAAATATGGAGGTGAAATCTTTCCATCCGACCAACCCATCGGCAATTACGGAATGGATTCTTTTGAATTATTTCAGCAAGATAGAAAGTACAATAAAAAAGGGATTATTGCCATAGATTTAGTGAGGTGTAACTTATGATTAAAGATGAAAAAGAGTATACAGTTACTCAGGGGCTTATCGGAGAATTTGAAAAATCTATAGCCGCAACAGAGAGGGATGAAGCCAGGAAAACAAATGACCCTGACGGCTGGGAGCTGATGAGAAGTTCATTACAATCTCATCTCGATAAATTAAAAGCAGAAATCGCTGAATATGAAAGACTTACATCCCATGATCGCCACAGCCCTATCGTACTGAAGCTCGACGATCTTGACTATTTACCGCAAATTTTAATTAAAGCGCGTATGGCGGCTAAACTCAGCCATCAAGAACTAGCGAACTTAGCTGGACTGACGGAAGAGCAAATCAAACGCTATGAAGGTAATGATTACGAAGATGCCAGTTTCCTGAATGTCAGATTTGTGATTGATGCCCTAGATATTAAAATTCAAAACGGGGAGTTTTTAATTCCTTTAGATACGCTGAGAAGAACCCCGATTACTAAAGAAGAATTGCTAACATCTCATACAAGAAATCGGGATTGATTGTTTAGTTTGGTAAAGTTAAAGTTTTAAGGTTATCTTCTATGAAGCTGCGTGATTGGTTTAAATATTCAGACAGGGAAAAGCCTCCTTACAATCCTACGGCTGGTACTTCAATAACTGTTGAAAGTTTTTGGCGAGATGAATCAAGTAAATTTGAAGATCCAGATTGGCGGCGCGAAGAATGGCTGATTCACTCTGCTCTTGTTCCAGTCGAGCAGCTCAAGATGGCTGCTACTAAGATTACGTCGCCTTATAGGTTAACTTTTGAAGTAGGCTGGAACTCCGATGATCAATTTAGCTTTGGAGACTATTCCCAATATAGAGATATTAAGCTATATGCTTTAGCTCGATTAGTTAAGCATCCAGTTAGTCAGGATTTCTCTGTTGAGTTAAGTCATAAGTTTATCACTTATCATGCTTTGCACAAAAGAAATCAGTCTCAGCATTACCATCCAATAGATAATATCCTAGTTGCTGAGACTAACCTGGATTCTCATAAAACTTACGATCCTACAGCTCGGGTAATCATTCATCGGGACTATTTACGTGATTTCTTATCAGCCTTGGGCATGGGGTTACTAATTTCTGTAACTGCTGATCGTTTTGCAAATGCAGCAACAGAAGAGGAGCTTGAGATTGAGCCAAGTGAAAACAAGCAAATTGATGAGCTTACTTGGATTTCAACAAATATACATACTCCTGATTTCACTAAGCATAGTTCTTTTCGCGGACGCTCTATTTTGCGCCGGAATTTCATAATCGAACCTTATGATAGACCGAACTTTGAGCGTAGTCCTTGGTATTTTTTTGGAGAAGAACCGATACAAGAATCAGAGTTGCCAAGCTTTATAGTGAATGATGAGGGGAAGAGACAAGCTTTGCAAAAAAACACTTATTTGGTAAATTCTAGCAGCGAGATTGGATGGTTAGGATATTTATATTTCCGTCCAGAGGTTCTGCAAAAGTATCTGCAAGTTCCTGGATACAGCGTATTTTTTCATATGCGGAACTGGGGAGTAGCTTCCTTACCTGGTGATAGGGGTCCGATTGATGTAGGGATTAATTCCCAGGAATTAGTTAATTTTTGTAGTAGACAAAAAGCTAAGGCAGATAAAGCTTTTAGAGAAGATTTTGATGGCTAAGGGATTGGACGAGCCACAAGCTCAATCAATGACGGCTCCTCTTGTCGGTTTAAATGAACTCCGCATAGGTTCAGCACACATCGGTAATCCTGAACTGGAGCCTATTTTTCAATTAATGGGAGCGTCAACAATTCCCGAAACGCCAAGAGCTGGCTGGAATTTCTGTGTTGATGCTGTTGGAAATTGTTTATGTTCAATTGCTGGTATCCTGGAAAGTTAATTGGACTTTGGGCAAAAGGCTGTAATCGGGCGATGCTCAACCTCAGACACTATCTCCCACTTGTCAGACGTACCTAAATAGAACCCCTAAGTTGTCCCCACCCAAACCAATTCCGACTCATCACCCGGAATTGCCAACAGCGTTCGCCACACCAAATCTGCCCAACCCAATTAGTGCGATAAGTTAAAATGAGGCTGAATACTTTGGCAAATATTTAAATTCAGAGAATGCAGATTAGCGTTGAAGTCTCAGATGAGTTGGCACTCCGATTGAGTCCACTGCAAGATCAGTTGCCGCAGATTTTAGAACTAGGGTTGCGGGAATGGAATGGGGATGCTCAATCTGGATTTTCTGGACTGACAGACGTTTTGGAGTTTTTGGCGAATCTGCCAACTCCAGAGGAAATTTTGGCACTGAAGCCATCTCCGGTGTTGCAGCAGCACATTGAACACCTGCTAGAAAAGAATCGGACAATCGGGTTAACAGCCCAAGAGGAGCGATTGTGGCAGCAGTATGAATATGTTGAACATTTGGTACGGATAGCTAAGGCGAAGGCATTGCTGAAGCTTAAGGCAATATAAAGGATGAGCAAGACTTATGTTTCTGCGGCAGTCAGACGCTTAGTCTATGAACGTGCTAACCATGCTTGTGAGTATTGCTTAATGCCTGAAATTGGTGACAGTACGCTTGTTACAGATGAATCGTCCTGAGCGGGTGGAGGAACGGAAGTTGCTGTCACAAGCAAATGTTTTGAATGTACCTGAATCTTGAAGCGATCGCCTAATCTCACCCACCTTACCCAACCTGACGCTGACTGTTGAGATATTGGTGAGTGCGCTGCGTAATTCTGAACTGACTGAACCTCTGAAAACTCAAGTTTTAATGAAGATTGACGCCATACTATATAAGGGACATTCTGTTATAAGGATTCCTATTCCAGCTCAAACTGAGGTGTCATTTGTCGGTGAAACAGCTTTTACGAGGGAAAATTCTTCCACGGTAGAAGCAAAAAGACCAAAATTAATTGCTGTCTATCAGCGTTTTCAGAAGTAAAAATTGCCATAAAATATAATTTTATAGTCTACCTTCACGTTGAATCTGCTTAATTATATATAAAATATTCATGGGCGCACGTCGGTGCGCCCCTACGAATCATGTTTATAATGCTCACTATTTTTTGGCTAGATCAGGAATAACTAACATAAAAAGAATACCGAACACAATAACCGCAATAGCTTGTTCTGTGGTCAGTAGATTGGGTCTTACCAGATACAAGACAGCAAAGGCAAGCAACCCAATTGTCAGATTCCGAGACATCAGTCCGGGCGCTACTAGGGTTGCAATGATGCAAAACGCGATTATAGCAATGGCTACTTCCATGATTCCTGTTTCCTTGTTTCGGGTAATTACAGGGCGTTTAGCAAGGCAGAAAGCCCAACCGATCGCCTACTATCAATCAGCCGTTACCTGTGACCCGATTCCTCATGGACAAGTCCTGCCTGTTTCTGTCGGGCTGGCTTGTGTACAGATCTCCCTGTACGCCACAGGGTACGAGTTATACGAGTTAACGTAACTCTAAACTATCTCAAAACCGCTCATAAGTCAGTAGTGAGTAACTGCTCATCTTGACTTTACGCGATCGCGAACCCCCGAAAACACGTCTATCCCCTATCCCAATAAGGCTTTCCCTGACTCCGAGTCCGGGTAAACTTGTGTTAAAATATTAAAAGAAAGTAGCACATTTTAGCAAGTATTTGGGTTAAACATAGCGGTTTAGCTCACTTTTTGCGCTTTTTTTGCCTAAATCCTGAATTTTTATGGAGTTTTTCGTTCTATGAGTATCTCCCAGGAGCGGATTGTCCCGACAAATCTTCGCAGCGAAATGTCTAGGTCATACCTAGAATATGCCATGAGCGTCATCGTGGGTCGGGCGCTACCCGATGCGAGGGATGGACTCAAGCCAGTACACCGGCGGATTCTCTATGCAATGCATGAACTGGGACTCAGCCCAGATCGCCCCTTCCGGAAATGCGCCCGTGTTGTGGGTGAAGTCTTAGGGAAATATCACCCCCACGGCGATACAGCGGTTTACGATGCCTTAGTTCGCATGGCACAGGATTTCTCCATGCGATCGCCCCTAATTAACGGACATGGTAACTTTGGCTCGGTGGATAATGACCCACCAGCGGCAATGCGTTACACAGAATGCCGCTTGCAATCCTTAGCCACAGACTCCCTCCTCCGGGATATTGAGTCAGAAACCGTCGATTTCCTGGATAACTTCGATGGATCACAACAAGAACCCATCGTCCTCCCCGCACGGGTTCCCCAGATACTCCTGAATGGATCATCGGGTATTGCCGTTGGTATGGCAACCAATATCCCTCCCCATAATTTGGGTGAATTGGTGGATGGCTTAGTCGCCCTCATCCATAACCCAGAAATCACTGAAAAAGAATTGATGCGGTATATTCCCGCCCCTGATTTTCCCACCGGCGGTCAAATCCTGGGCAGATCTGGCATCAAAGACGCCTACACCACCGGGCGCGGCTCAATCACCATGCGGGGTGTGGCGCAAGTTGAAACCATAGAACACCGGGGACGCCCTGATAAAGAAGCGATTATTGTCACCGAATTGCCCTACCAAACCAATAAAGCGGCACTGATTGAAAAAATTGCCGAACTGGTTAATGATAAGCGCATTGAAGGCATTTCGGATATTCGGGATGAAAGCGATCGCCGGGGAATGCGGATAGTGATTGAACTGAAACGGGATGCCTATCCCCGTGTGGTTCTCAATAATCTCTACAAGCAAACTCCCATCCAAAGCAATTTTGGTGCCAACATGCTGGCATTAGTCGGGAATGAACCCCAACTATTGACCATCAAACAGTTCCTCGAAGTCTTCCTCGAGTTCCGCATCGAAACAATTACCCGGCGCACCCAATACGAACTTCGCAAAGCCGAGGAACGGGATCATCTGTTGCAAGGGTTACTCATTGCCCTGGATAACTTGGATGCGGTAATTGCTGTAATTCGGGCAGCTGCCGATACGGCGATAGCCAAGAGTCAATTAATTGACCAATTTGGACTTTCTGAAGCTCAAGCTGATGCCATTTTGCAAATGCAACTGCGACGCTTGACAGCATTAGAAGCCCAGAAAATTCAAGCGGAACATGAAGAGTTACAAGTTCGCATTACGGATCTGCAAGATATTCTGGCGAATCGACAGCGCATCCTAGAAATTATCGAAACCGAAGCGCTTCAGATCAAAACCACCCACGGTACACCTCGCCGCACGGTGATTCAAGAGGTGGAAGGGGAACTAGATGATATTGACCTAATCGCCAATGAAAAAGCGATAATTTTAGTCACGGAACAAGGGTATATCAAACGGATGCCCATTCACTCCTTTGCTGCCCAAGCTCGGGCAACCCGGGGCAAAGCCGCCGCCCGGATTAAGGAGGATGACGGGGTTGAGCATTTCCTGAGTTGCTGTGATCACGACACCCTACTATTCTTTAGCGATCGCGGTGTGGTTTACTCCCTACGCGCTTACCAAATCCCCGCCACATCTCGTACCGCCAGAGGGGTACCGATCGTGCAAATGCTGCCGATTCCCCACAATGAAAAAATTACCTCGGTTGTACCGGTTAGTGAGTTCACCGATGATGTGTATTTGGTGATGTTAACCCGCAAAGGGTATATCAAAAAAACGGCGTTGGATGCCTTTAGTAATATCCGGGCAAATGGTTTAATTGCCATTTCTCTAGGTGAGGGCGATCAACTGCGCTGGGTGCGTCTATGCCGAGCTGAAGATAGTATTATCATTGGTTCGAGTAAGGGCATGGCAATTCATTTTAAAGCCGATCATGACCAACTCCGTCCCCTGGGTCGGGCTACACGGGGGGTTAAGGCGATGAAGCTGCGTTCTAAGGATGAGTTGATCAGTATGGATATTATCCCGGCTCAAGTTGTGGAGAGACTGATTGCTACAGCCGATGAAGAGGCGGAAATGGAAGACGATACCAGCAGCAGTGAGGAACTCAATGGGGAAGACGATACCAGCAGCAGTGAGGAACTCAATGGGGAAGACGATACCAGCAGCAGTGATGAACTCAATGGGGAAGAGATTCACGAAACCGCCGGTCAAGGACCCTGGGTTTTGGTGGTTACCACCGGCGGTTTAGGCAAGCGAGTGCCAGTGTCTCAATTCCGACTGCAAAATCGCGCCGGAATGGGATTAGTGACGATTAAGTTCCGCCATAGCAAAGATAAACTCGCTGCGTTGCGGGTGGTGAATGAAGGGGATGAATTGATGGTGGTGACGATGCGAGGCATTATTATTCGCCAAGCCATTGATGCCATTTCCCCTCAATCCCGAATGGCGACAGGGATACGAGTACAACGCTTAGATGAGGAGGATGCGATCGCAGCGGTGGCGTTAGTTCCTCTATCCGGTTCGGAGGAAGAAGCTGAAGCATTGGATGAAGCGTTGTAACCTCAATTAGGAAACAGGAAACAGTTTTCCGCCAAGATTGAAGAAGCTGGTGCGATCGCTGTTTTCTACCTCTTATACCAAATCCGCCTTTGGAACCCCTTTTTTGCCCTGGCGACTAGAAGTCGCAGCTACACAAACAAAGTCCGCCTGCGCGGACTAGCTTATAAAGGGGGTGGCTAACCCGGATTTCGTATAAGAGAGAAAAACCTGAAGTATAGCAATCGCCATAGCGGTTAGGACACATCATTTATGTAGAGACGTTGCATGCAACGTCTCTACAAGGATGCCTTTGTCCTAATCGATGTGTCTACTATAAATTTATTAATTTTGCTGGAAATGCTAAAACAACAGCAGCACTTCCGATTGACTGGCTGAGCGATTTCCTCATCTTGATGATTCTCTGTGGAGTTGCACTGAATTCAAGTTTCAGTTGCCTTGCTCCCCATTCACTATCTTAGGAAATATCAGCGTCTAAATGGTGTGCTGCTGCTGTTTTTAAATGAGACAGATCAGTTGATTTAGCCAGCGTTTTTACCTCTTGATTTCAATCTAAACGTTGCTTTTCTATCTGTCCGGTGAAGCTTTATTTGCTTCATAGTTCTACTTTAGCACTTTTGATTTAAAGGACAAGGGAATGATACGTAAGTTTACTTTTATGGGAAGAAATGTTAATTTAGATTACTGTGTTCACGATTCAGATATCCTTTAATTTAATCTAGGATCATAGTTTTCCTTCTAGCGATCGCACACACAAAGCAGAGGGCGACACGATCAAATTGAATGGATGAGAATTGTTAATTAATGCCAGAGAGTCGCCCCTACCAAAAATGAAATGCACTTGGAGCGTTTTCTCTATTAGTCTTGGCTGAAAATGCTAAAACAACAGCAGCACTTCCGATTGACTAGCTGAGCGATTTCCTCATCTTGATGATTCTCTGTGGAGTTGCACTGAATTCAAGTTTCAGTTGCCTTGCTCCCCATTCACTATCTTAGGAAATATCAGCGTCTAAATGGTGTGCTGCTGCTGTTTTTAGATGAGACAGATCAGTTGATTTCGCCAGCGTTTTTACCTCTTAATTTCAATCTAAACGTTGCTTTTCTATCTGTCCGGTGAAGCTTTATTTGCTTCATATTTTTACTTTAGCACTCTCAAATTGAAAAACCAGGGAATGATATGTAAGTTAACATTTCTCCGGAAAATATTAACTTAGGTTACGATTATGGGCGGCGATTGAGAGGAGGCAATCATCCGGGACAAAGTTAAAAGAGGATTAATTTGAGCCGTTGAGTCTTTGGATTAAGCGAAAATACTTAGAAGCGTTTTGCCCAGCATCTGATCGAACAAAGGCAGAAGGTTCCAAGAGAGATAGTAGAAGGGATTTATCCGGATGTTCATTAGGCTGTACTCATATACCGATCCCCCCTGCATTGGCAAGTGGCTAGAGGATGGGGTTAGGATAACAAGAGGAGATTTTTACAAAAGTTAATTTACATGATAGATAGGGTAACAACGATGTCGAACGATGTTGAGGCGAAGGCGAAGGAAATCCGCCTACTGCTTTACTTGTGGGATCTGGGGGGTTCGGATGTTAAGAGGGGTGAATTGACTAAACGACTGAAACGGAAGAAGGAGACAGCCGCCCATTACCAGGATAGTTATCAGCAGTTAGAAGATAAGGGTGCGATCGCGCTTTCTCGGTATAAAGTCTCTCTTGTAGAACCCACAGGACTTCAGATGTTAGCAGAGGGGTTGAAGAATGAGGCGTTTGAGTTTGAGAGTCAGATTGGCGCGAAAACCGCGAATGCGTTACTTAAATGGATTCGAGAACAAGGTATATCGGCGGGTAGCGTTGGTGATGGCGCTGTTGCAGCCGGGAAGACTGGGGAGAGTGCGATTGAGCAAAGCTCAGCGCCAAAGGCGATCGCGTCTTATGATCAGTTTAAGCAGGTGGCGCTGGATGTCTACGATCAGCTTAACCGCGACTATAACTTGGATGACTTAGTACCGATTTATCGGATACGGCGGACAATCAGCGATCGCGTCTCTCGTTCCCAGTTCAACGACTGGATGCTGGAAATGCAGGCTAACGATATCTTACAGCTTCAAGGCGGCAGCGTAGAAGATAGCGCACCGGACAAGATTGAAGATTCGATTACAACAGAGCTAGATGGATTGCGCTGCTATGCCCGACGTTTACCATCATAAATTCTACAATCTTTCTGTCTCATCTTGGGTGTACTACTTATTCACTTCACACAACAAGGATTAGCTCAATGTCTTCCATTGAAGAATTAATCAGAAATAAAAACCCCTTTGCTGGACATACTGTTGTTACACCCCTACAAATCTGGGGAAAAAGCTTTCCTGATGTTCCCTCAATAAATGCTCATGCATCTGATGCTGTATTTGATGCGGTGGCTAAAGTGCGTCGCGGGGAACGTCAAACCATAGGAATTACGATTACGGCTGAAAAAGGGTTAGGCAAAAGCCATATTATCAGTCGGATTCGCCATCACTACCAATCTAATAGTGATGCGTTGTTTATATACATGAATAAATATGACAACTTAAATAAGATAAAGACTCTATTTAACCACAATGTAGCAACTAGCCTTAAAGCATTTGGTAGCCAAGGTGTCATGCAGTGGCAAGAACTGGCGACTGCTTTGATTAATGAAGCCAAAAACTGGAATTACACTCCTCGACAATATATAGCAATTTTCCCCAAGTGGTTGAGCAAATACTCAAACCAAACCATTGATATGCTCGCCAATCCTGTGCTTCAGATTAAAGCAGATATTGATAATCCTTATATTGTAACAGCAATTTTGTGGACGCTTTCTTCTGCTCATGCTCGATATGCAATTCATTGGCTGTCTGGTGGCGAGTTAAGTCAGATACAAGCTGAGACAATGGGGCTACCCAATCCTAAACAACAAGACAGAGAAGCTGACGCTTTAAATAATGCTCGCCAAATTCTCGACATCACCAGTGATTATCGAGTACCCGTGATTTGCTTTGATGAGTTAGATATCGTAGATGTTGATGACAATGGCTTTACCGTAGCCCAACTTATTGCTAGTTTAACCAAGGATTTGTATAACACTCTTAAACGGGGTGCTTTTTTGCTAGCCATGTATGCTGACACCTGGAGTTATCAAGTTAGAAGTTTACCTCAAGCTGAGGCGGTCATGGCTCGTTTGGCTAGTGAAAGGGCAGATATGCAACCGCTAAAACTTGACTATTTAAACTCAGATAAGGTCGTTGAACTTGTTTCTTATTGGCTCAAAGAATTCTATAGTGAAAATCAACAAACACCACCTGATCCGATTTATCCATTTGATGAAAACAAATTAAGGGAGCTTGGCAAGCAAAAACCTACGGTGAGGGCAGTGATTCGGTGGTGTGCAGAAAACTTTAAGCTTTCAGGAAATGGCGAAACCAAAAATATCGTTGAGCTGTGTTATCAAACACAATTAGATGATATTCAGCGAAATATAGATATATTATCAGAAGAGTACAATAATGACATTTCTGATGCTTTAGAATTAGCTTTATCAACTCTCTGCCAGCAAACAATAGAGGGAGTAACTATTGATAGAGTAGAAGAAATCCCATGTAGCAGTGTGGATCAAGGATATATTCACTTCAAAATCGTTGGCAGAGAAAATGAGCAAGAGGTAAAAATTGGAGTAGCTGTTCTTGAGCAATCGGGAGGTAAATATCAGGGGGCTGCCTTAAAGCGGTTGATTGACTATAAAAAATTTGACTTAACTCGCGGTTGCTTAGTTCGTTCTAAGAAAATTAATTCTGGAGCTAAATTAGCTCAAAATAATGTCAGGAAGCTTTTGCAAGAGAAAGGCGGAGAATGGGTGCTTTTGCAAGCGAAAGATATAACTCCACTTCTCGCTATTCTATTCGTCTATGACAATCGGGAAAGTTACGAACTCAGCAAGGAGCAAATATTTGAATTTATCAAGCAGAATCGGTTAGCCATTGATAACCCCCTAATTCGAGAAATTTTAAGTGATCCGTCGGGTCAAGAACCTGATAATCTAACCGATGACGATTTACCAATGAGAGTTCCTCAGACTGTTGTTGATGTAGAAGATAACATCGAATTGAACGTATAACGCTATAAAAATGAACCAGCAGGTTTTACTTCAAACCGCATTTTGTCTACCTACCCCGGATATCGAAGCCTTGATCGAAGGGCGAATGATCACCGCTATTCCTCGAATATTTGTCAATCCGGGACGACAATTTGCTCTCTATCCCTCAGATACATCTAGTAACGCTCTGCCTATCGAACAATATTATCGCTCTAATTTCATCTCCACCGCCCAAAAAAGTCTGGCTGAACTCGGTTCTGAGACAGTTCTAATTAAAGCCTGGGCAAAATGCGAACGTTGTCAAGTTTTGGATGATTCAGAGTCCCTTGATTTCTTATCTCACTTAACCGTATGGACAAAAGCCGGATTAGAGGAAACTCGTGTAAAACGGGGTCATATTTTTTTAGCTTACCTGCGGGTTTATCGACTCCCGCAACCGATTGAAATACCCGTACATCCGAGTCCCCGATTTATTCCTCTCCCCCAACCTTTAACCGTTACTCAAGACACACCTGTTTTGAGTCAAACCTTCTTTGAACAGCGCTGTCGCCAGATGGAAGAACGACAGCCTCCCCAGCATCCAGAATTAGAGGAATTACAGAGTGCGATCGCGTCATTATCAAACAATAATCTAGCGGCTAAAGAACTCGACCAAGATATCAAACAATTCTTAGGTTGGAGTAGCCAATCAATCGGGACATTTGACTCTGATTTCCTTTGGATTAAAACAATCGCCGAAGTCGGTAACTCTAGCGATGGTCATCACTTTGAAAAACTGGTACGAAAAAGCTTACTGAAGCTAGGATTTACCAACTCTAGAAATGACCCAAAAGCGAGTCTCAATCCCGAAGCAACTGGCGGTGCTGGCGGTATTGATTTTTATGCGGATGTACCTTATCCCATCGTTGGCGAATGCAAAGCAACCAAAAGTGAAAAAGTACCCAGCAGAACTCCAGGACAATTAATTCAACTTGGTAAAAATCACCTGCAACAAGACTACAATCCTTGTATCAAACTCATTGTCGCCGCCGGTGAATTAACCTCAGATGCTTTACGAACAACTTTAAATAATCAGATTAGCGTGATTCGTCCAGAAACTCTCCAACATCTTGTGGAATTGCAAGCCCAGCATAAGGGTGCTATCGACTTGCTGAAACTCAAAGCCTGCTTGCAAGATGCTTATGGGTTAGCCGATGATAAAATTGAGCAATACCTGGTAGAAGTGCGTCAAGACATCGCCGTGCGATCGCACATTATCCAATCCGTTAAATCCTTCCAGGAAAATACAAGCTTAGACGAAGCCGGAGTTGATGCGATTTATGGCGCGTATATGGGTTCAAGTCCCCCCAAACCTTTAATGCCGAACGAATTGCGTGATATTCTCATTGAATTGTCCTCTCCCCTAACAGGCTACTTAGGGCGGAGTAGGGATAATGAGTCAAATCGCGATCGCTTCTATTTCCTGCGTGATTTATCTCAGATTCATTTATATTAAGCAACCTTTGCAGCAGCGTAGGGGCGCACCGACGTGCGCCCTATTTCCTTTGTACAACAGGAAAATACCAATTAATAGCAAATCCGGGTTAGCCACCCCCTTTATAATGCTAGTCCGCGCAGGCGGACTTTGTTTGTGTAGCAGCGACTTACAGTCGCCTCCTCTTGCATGGGGTTTACTATAAAGCAGGCGATTAAACAGTTTCCGGGAGGCAGAGCCTCCAGGGGGGCATTCCCAGGCAGAGCCTGGGAACGAGGCGATGAGGCGAGGCTAGGCAGAGCTATCAAAGTAATTGGCTAAACCTGGAATCTGCTTGTAGAGTTTTCAGTACCTGTTTAATCTCCTGAGTGCGGTCTTTTTTGACAATTAATGTCACCCCACCATCCCGCACAACCACCACATCGTCTAAGCCAATCGTCACAATCACCTCACCCGGATCACTAGCATAAAGAATTGCCCCTTGGGTATCTTTCCCAACATGAGTTGCCAGTTCCACATTAGCCGCCTCCCCCTTGTGCAACCGTTCTAAGGCATTCCAATCTCCCAAGTCATCCCAGCCAAACGTAACCGGGAGAACATAAGTTAGTTGGGTTTTTTCCATTAAGGCATAGTCAATACTCGTTTTAGGTAGTTTAGAATAAGCAGCAATACCCTGTTGTTGCAACGGATTGATAATATCAGCCGCGTAGGTTTTAAGTTCCGCTAATACCACACCAGCCCGGAAAATAAACATACCACCATTCCAGCTAAATTTCCCCGTCGCCAGAAATTTTTCGGCTGTTTCTTGGTCAGGCTTTTCTGTGAATCGAGCCACCCGATATACTGGTAAGTCATTAAAGGTTCCGGCGGGTTCTCCTTGTTCGATATAACCGTAACCCGTAGAGGGGTAGTTGGGGGTAATTCCCAAGGTGACAATCGCCGCTTCAGTCGCCGCTAACTGAGTCGCCGCCTCAATCGTCTGTTGGAACGCCTGCTGATCTGCAATCCAATGGTCTGCTGGAAAAAAGCCGACCACCGCATCTTCTCCATAGTGACGCGCAATTTCTAATGTTGCCCAAGCCACAGCAGGTGCTGTGTCTCGCCCTTCAGGTTCGGCTAATATATGCTCATGATCGAGTTGGGGTAACTGTTCTCGCACCCCGTCAGCTAATTGAGCCGATGTGATCACCCAGACGTTGGCTGAATCTCCCGCCAATTGACTGAGACGTTCAGCCGTGGTTTGTAATAAACTCTTTCCACTACCATCTAAACTTAAAAACTGCTTGGGTCGATGCTTGCGACTGAGGGGCCAAAACCGTTCACCTTTGCCACCAGCTAAAATTACGGGGATTAAGGATTGACTCATCGTCCGTGCTATTCTAAATCTCTGCTACATCCTAGCCCACAAGGATGAGGGAGATGGGGGAATACAGAGTCAACACTCAATACTTGTGACCACCTCGGTAGATTTTTCCTTACCAAAGATTAATGGGGATGAGGCGGGCTAACGCTATAATCCAGCAATAGACTCGGTGAACGTCAAAAGATTCGAGAACAGTTGGTGTGTGGTGAGGGTAAAAAAACGTGTCGAATAGTTCCCAAACTAGCTGGGGCTTTCAAGTCTCCCATCCAAAAAGTTATGCGCGATCGCACGGCGACTCTGATGTCGCTGAAGATGTTACTGGGGGTTCCCCGCCTCCTCCACCGCCAGATAATGACGGCGGAGATTCCCATTCCGATGATCATTCGGATAAATCCAATGGTGGTCGCTATATGCGCTGGTTCCTGTGGAGTGCGGCGTTTATCTTAACCGCTACAGTTTCTGCTACCTTGGGCGCAACGGTTGCCCTAATTACACCCCTGTCCCCCTTAATCGTGCCGCAAAATTTTATCCCTGGCGCGAAAGAAAATTCCTGGCGACAAGCATTTCGTTATGATTTAGCCAGACCCGTCAACATCCTAGTGATGGGGATTGACCGGGTTCCCGATAATGATAAAAACTCGCCTGACGTTTTCAGTGGTCGCAGCGATACCATGCTGTTGTTAGGCTTAGATCCAACAGCAGATTCACTCACCATGCTTTCAATTCCTCGGGATACCCAAGTAGAACTTCCTGGGGTAGGACTTGCCAAAATCAATGATGCCAATGTGGAGGGGGGTGCAGCGTTAGCCGCACGGGTGGTGAGCCGTACCCTGAATAATGTACCCGTTGATCGCTATGTGCGGGTGACTACGGATGCGTTTCGGGAACTGGTAGACCTGGTGGGGGGAGTGGAGGTGTTTGTTCCCTATCCGATGCAGTATGAGGATGTAACCCAGGATTTGTACATTGATTTAGAACCGGGGTGGCAAACCTTAAATGGAGACCAAGCCGAACAGTTTGCTCGATTTCGCCAAGACGACTATGGCGACATTGGTCGAGTCCAGCGCCAACAGACGCTGCTCAAGGCGCTGCGTCAACGGTTACTCAACCCTACGGTGCTACCGCGTTTACCCCAAATCATTCGGGTGATGCAACAATATGTTGATACCAATCTCAGTTTAGAAGAAATGTTGGCGTTGGTAGGCTTTGGCTTAGATTTAGACAAAGATGATTTTCAGATGGTACTCTTACCCGGTCGCTTCAGCAATCCAGAGGAATATGTCGCCAGCTATTGGATTATGGATTCTGCCGGACGCGATCGCGTCATGCAACAATATTTTCAGCAAACCTTTGACTGGAGTTCCTCAGATATCCGCCGTTCTCCCCAACGGTTGCGAATTGCTATTCAAAATGCCACAGATGACCCGGAATTGGCTCACAAACTTGCTCGATATTTGGCGGAAAATGACTTTTATAATGTCTATATCATCAGGGATTGGCCCGATCAGGTACGCGAAACTCAGATTATTGTACAACAAGGTGATTTGAACGCCGCAGCGACATTGAAAAGGATTTTGCAACTCGGTCACATCGAAGCCTCTTCCACAGGAGATATTGAATCAGATTTAACCATTCGAGTGGGTGAGGATTGGTTGATTCAGCATCCAGCAGAGGAGGAATAATGCAGGGGGAGTTATCAGTTATCAGTGAGCAGTTATCAGTTATCAGTTATCAGTGAGCAGTTATCAGTTATCAGGAGTAGGGGGAGCAGGGGGAGCTGAGGGAGATGGGGGAGGTGAATGATCAATGACTAGAAAAGAGTTGTATGTGTAGGGGCTCACTTTCACTACTATCGTTTTTTGTCCACCCTAATGTCACTAAACCCGCCCTGTCTAAATGACAAATGACGAATGACGAATGACGAATGACAAATGAACTGCCGACTTAGCCAGCAAATTCAATTTATTCTTGAAATTGACAAACTCAAAGGGATTCTGCGCCAAACACGATTAATTGATGATTCTCGCCCGGAAAACAGCGCCGAACATTCTTGGCATTTGGCGTTGATGGCGATTATTCTTGCCGAGTATGCACCCTCCCAGGTTGACCTGGGACGAGCGATAATCATGGTACTCCTGCATGATTTAGTTGAAATTGACGCGGGAGATACCTTCTGCTATGACGTACAGGGAAATCAGGATAAAGCTATCCGGGAAGAAAAAGCGGCTACCCGGATTTTTGGCATGTTACCCGAAGACCAAGGACAATCATTGCGAGAAATCTGGGCAGAATTTGAAGCCGCCGCCACGCCGACAGCCCAATTTGCCGTCGCCCTAGACCGTTTGCAGCCTCTGCTGCTAAATCAACAGAATCAGGGCGGAACTTGGCAGCTTTATGGTATTACTCAAGATCAAGTAATGCAACGGATGACGCCAGTGCAAGACGGTACACCTCAGCTTTGGGCATTGGTCGAGCAAATTGTGGCAGACTGCATTAAGGCGGGTTATTTACAAAAGGCGCGATCGCTCTCCACCAACACTCAAGTAGACTAGAGTATTATGTCTATTGTTGTGGCTCAAAATCTGAGCAAAGTCTACCCCGTAGCGGTCAAACAACCTGGTATTAAGGGAACCCTAAACCACTTTTTGCGCCGTAAGTACCGCTCAATCGTTGCAGTACAAAATGTTTCCTTTGAAATTGGCATGGGGGAAGTGGTGGGATTTCTCGGTCCCAATGGTGCAGGTAAAACCACAACCTTGAAAATGCTCACCGGACTCGTTCACCCTTCAGGGGGTGAGGTTAAAGTGGCGGGTTATGTGCCATTTCAGCGAGAATCTAGCTTTTTGCAGCAGATTACCCTAGTCATGGGTCAAAAGCAACAACTAATTTGGGACTTACCCGCCTGGGATTCCCTGAGAATCAACGCCGCCGTTTATGGAATTTCTCACAACCAGTTTCAACGTCGCGTCGGGGAACTGGCAGAAATGTTATCCTTAGAAGCCAAACTAACCCAACCCGTGCGGAAACTCTCCCTCGGAGAACGCATGAAAGCCGAATTGCTGGCGGCGCTTTTGCATCAACCCCAAGTCTTATTTTTAGATGAACCCACATTGGGATTGGATGTTAATGCTCAATTAGGGGTGCGGAATTTCTTACGCGAGTACAACCAGCGCACGGGAGCAACGGTTTTATTGACTAGTCACTACATGGCAGATATTACGGCACTGTGTCAGCGAGTGCTACTAATTTATGAAGGGCAGATGATTTATGATGGCAGCTTAGAAGGACTACTCAATCGCTTTGCTCCCTATCGAGAGGTGAAAGTGGAACTGGCTCAACCCTTGTCAAAAGAAGAGTTATCGGGTTACGCAGAAATAGAAGCCGTGGATGGGTTAGCTGTACGTTTCTTTGTGCAGCGTGAAAAGCTGACAAGTACAGTGGCTCGGATTTTGGCGGAGTTAGAGGTGATAGATTTAACTGTTAGTGACCCCCCCATTGAAGAAGTCATCGGTCGGGTTTTCCGCGCCGGAGTCGTTTCCTGATAGTTTGTCATTCGTCTATGTAATATCATGTCCGTCTAAAGTTATAATTTATAAAATTCGCAGGGAAAACCCCATCCCAAAAGTGGGTGGGGATGAGAGGCGAGGCAGGCTCAGGGGTATCGAACCCCTGAGCCTGCCAATAATCTATCGGGGTGACAGTTAGCCTCTCTCTGTGTTTGTGAGTCTCGATGTATTTTCTTTGCGTATACCACTAAAACATATAAGTTTTTGTGCTAATCTAAGTCGATCAAGGATTTTGGAGGTAAAACCGTCAAGCGTAC